>NZ_JBIAIL010000010.1:0-169645 GCF_042871425.1 Micromonospora sp. NPDC005806
CGGTGGCGGATCATTCCGCCGGCCGGGCGGCCCGTGGAGGCGGGCCAGGGGACCGCACTGGTTGCGGCGCGGTCAGCCATGTACAACGACCCGCGCCCCGGCTTCATTCCAGCCCCCGGGCGGCCCCGACCACGACACAGGTGGCCATGAACCGGACACCCGGCGCACGAGCAGACAGTTCATCCGGACATTTCACTGGGAGTCAGCCGGCTCGGCGACGCCGTCCGGTGCCGAGGCGCCGGGCAGCTTGCAGATCTTGGGGCAGCTGCCACTCGTGGCGGCCGGAACGGTCCGAGATCGCGTTCGTCACCGGTGGGTGGAACGCCATGGAGGTCTCCGGGCCCGCGAGGCCTCCATGGCGTTCCACCCGAGGCGCCTGCCTGGGTGATATGCCCGACTCGCCGACCAGCGGCGGGCACCAAGGGTTTGGGGAGGTGGGACTTTCCGTGCGGTTGAGTGGAGCTTGAGCGGGTCAGGGGGCGGTCAGGAGGCGGAGGATCTCGTCGCGGGCGGCGCGTACGGCGGTGCGGGACTGGTCGGTGTGGTCCAGGGCGTCGAAGCCGTGCCGGCCGTCCGGTACGTCCAGTACGCGAACCGGCGTCCCCCGACGCGCCGCTTCCGCCAGGAACGCCTCGATCGTCGCCGCTACGTCCGGACGTTCCTGACCGGCCCGGGTCAGGACGAGGGGCGGCGGGGCGTCGGCCTCGGCGAGCGCGTCGAGCGGCCGGTAGCGCGGCTCGACCGCCCAGCCGGGCAGCGGGGCCAGCAGCGGGTAGGTGGCCGCCAGGCCGCGCAGCCACGGCGGCGGTTCCCGCAGCCAGTCGCCCAGCAGCAGGCCGCTGCCGGAGAAGAACCAGAGCGCCAGCCGCTCGGGATCCACTCGTTTGTCGGCGCGGACCAGGTCCACCGCCGCCACCAGCGCGGCTGCCTCCGGCGGGCCTGCCGGCATGTGCACCGGGAGGCTGGGGACTGCCGCCACCACTCCCTGCTCGGCGAGGAGCGCGCCGTAGCCCCGGTAGAGCAGCCACTCGCGCGGGTCGGGCGCGGCGGGTGGGAACGGTGCGCCGTGCACCAGGACCACGGCGGGGTGCGGGCCGTCGCCCGACGGCAGGTGCAGATCGACCTGGTCGTGCCGCTCGACCGGGGCCGGCGGCGGCGAGAGGACAAACGGTGTCTCCCAGAAACTGTTTCCCATGGAACCAATAATAGCGACCGAAGTCGAGGCGCGCACCATCCACGATGGACGGACAGCGGATCTGTCACCATGTCCGTCATGGAGATCTGGCACAACCCGTCCTGCTCGAAATGCGCCACCGCCCGGGCCACCCTGGACGAGGCGCGGGTGCCGTACCGGCTGCGGGCGTACCTGACCGAGCCGCCCACCGCGGCCGAGGTGATCGAGGTGCTGCGCCGGCTGGACGCCCGGGCCTGGGACATCTGCCGCACCGGCGAGCCGGCCGCCGCCACCCTCGGCATGGCCGACTGGCCCCGCGACGACGACACCGAACCCCGCTGGATCGCGGCGATGGTCGCGCACCCGGAGCTGATCCAGCGCCCGATCCTGCTGCTCGACGACGGCAGCGCGCTGGTCGCTCGTACCCCGGAAGCCCTGGACGAGGCGGTGCGCCGCACCGACCGGTGACGCGGGCCCGGCGGGGTCGTGATCGGAGGGCGGTCAGCGCCGACCGTCGGCCGGGGCGGCATCCCCGGTGGCCCGCGCGTGCCGCTCGCGCAGCCGGTCCCGGATCTCCTCCGGGGTGTACGCCCGACGCCGCCGCTCCGCCCGGACCACGACCACGCCGGTCGCCGCGACGCCGGCGAGACCGGCCAGCCCGAGCACCTTCCACCACCGCATCCGTTGCCGCTTCGGCATAAGGTAGACCTCCATGAGCATCAGCCTGGACGAGGCGGTGGAGCTGACCCGGACCGGTGACGTGTGGGTCTTCCGCGGGCGCAGCGTGCCGGACCGCGCCATCCAGCTCACTACCAACAGCCCAGTCAACCACGTGGGCATGGCAGTGACCCTGGACGACATGCCGCCGCTGATGTGGCACGCCGAGCTGGGCCGCTCGCTGCCGGACCTGTGGACCGGCACCCACCAGCGCGGCGTCCAGCTGCACGACCTGCGGGACGCGGTCTGCGTCTGGGCCAACCGGTACGGGCAGCGGGCCTGGCTGCGCCAGCTCGAACCGTCGGCCGACGCCGCGATGGAGGAGGCGGTGCTCCGTACCGTGGCCCGCCTCGACGGCACCCCGTTCCCGTCCACCGCCCAGCTCGCCTGGCGGTGGGCCCGGGGCCGGGTGCCCGACCTGCGCCGCCGGCCGTGGTCCACTCCGGACAGCGGCGGGGTGCCGGTGCGCGACCGGGCGTTGGAGACGGCCTACTGCGCCGAGGTGGTGGCGGTGACCTACGAGGCGATGGGACTGCTGCCCGCCGGCCGCCGGCCCAACTGGTACGACCCGGGCCGGTTCTGGAGCGGCGACGACCTCGACCTGACCAGCGGTGCCCAGCTCGGCGCGGAGATCGAGCTACGCATCCCGCCGCGCTGACCAGGTTTGCCGGGTCGTCCACGCGGCAATGGAGAGTCCCGTGAAGGCTTCACGGATCTCGACGCGCTGACGGACTTCTTCGACCGGTACGGCGTGGCGCTGACCACCGGCGACCTACCGGTCATCGCCGGCTGCTACGCCCTGCCCGGGCTGGTGGTGGCCGACACGTACAGCTTCTCGTTCACCTCCCCGGCGGCGGTGGCGCTCAGCTTCGTCGGGGCGGCCCCCGACTACCGGGAGCGGGAACTGATCGCGGCCAACGCGCAGATCGAGGACGTGCAGCAGGTCTCCGCCCTGATCACCGAGGTGGCGGTGCGCTGGGAGTTCCTGGACAGCCAGGGCCGGGCGGTGCCCGGCGAACGCTACCGCTACCTGCTGCGGGCAACCGACGACGGCCCGGCCATCTGCACCGTCATCCGTACCGCCTGAGCAGGGCGGTCAGCGGGTCGCCGTCGGCACCCAGAACCGGAGCTTGCCGGCCCGCTCGTCCTCCAGCACGCCGCCGTTGCGTTCGATCACCCGTCTCGAGGCCACGTTGTCCACGTCGCAGGTGACCAACGCCGGATCGATGCCCAGGCCACGCGCCCTCGGCAGGACCGCGCGCAGCATCGCGGTGGCGTGACCCCGGCGGCGGGCACCCGCGCGCACGTCGTACCCGATGTGGCCGCCCAGCTCTAGCAGGGCCGGGGTGAGCCGGTGTCGGACGGCGATCCGGCCCAGGTACTCGTCGCCCTCGACCCACCAGAGCGTGGTGACGGGCACCCAGCCCTCGGGTCGGGGCGTCTCCTCCCGTTCCTGGAGGCGCAGCTCGGTGACGTATCGGGCGAAGCCCTGGGCGGTGTGCCACGTGGCGGCGTGCTCGCGCAGCTCCCGACCGATCATGGTGAGGTCCTGCCCGGCACCGCGCCCCTCGGCGCGGAACTCCGCCATGGCGGCGAGGAAGCTGGCCTGCACCCGTGCCGTGGGTGGGATCATCGTGGGCACGGTGCCGAGTAGACCACGCCGGCCGGCGGCCCGGGGGCCCGCCGACGGGTTTTCCACAATGCACGGATTCAGTGACCTTGAGCGATATCGCCCAGTTCTGAGCCATTTCACACCAGGAGCCGGTGTGGCGGGGGCCGAACCGCGCGAGTCGATCATCCGTTCCGCCCGTCCGCTCGACCGGACGGCCGGAACGCGACTGCCCTGCTGGGAACCACCGACGACCATGGCTACGCTGGCGCCTCGGCTGCTATGAGGGGGGACATGATGAGCGCCGGGCAGGATCGGCCGTCCGGGCCGTCGTCGGCACCGCGGGTGTTGACGTCGGCGCCGTGGATCGTGGTGATGCTCGGTGTGGGGCTGCTGGCCAGCCTCCTGCTGGTCGCCCTGTTCTCCCTGCGCGAGGAGGAGCCGCGGACCGTCGGCGCCGCCGTCGACCCGCCGATCTACCTGCCGACGGCCGGGGCGCAGGCCACCTCCGCCGCGCCGAGCGACGCACCGCTCGCCGCGGTGGAAACCCCGGCCTCGCCGACCCCGTCGCAGAGCGTCCGGCCGCCGGCGACGGGCACCCCGGCCCGACCCTCGGCGTCGCCGACTCCGGCCACCTTGACCGCCCCGTCCACCGGCACCGTCACCGCCGCGTACGAGGCCACCGGGAGCGGCCGGGACTGGTTCGAGGCCCGGCTGACCGTCGCCAACGGCTCCGGCCGGAGCCGGAGCTGGGAGGTGGAGCTGCTCTTCGCCGGCAACGTGAAGAGCCTCCAAGCCTCCTCCCCCTCCGGGGTCTCGGTCAGCAACCAGGGCAGCGGTGCATTCGTGCTGCGCGGCACCGGGCCGCTGCCGTCGGGGAAGACCGCCGTGGTGAGCCTGCGATTCGTCCGTACGGGCACCGGTGACCGGCCGGGGCAGTGCACGGTCAACGACACGGACTGCGTCATCCGCTGAGCGGCGCGCTCCGGTGGGCGCGCCCGGGTGACGGGTAGGCACTTTCCGACATTGCTCCCGATCGCTACGCTCGCCGGACGGCACCGACAGGGGAGGGTCATGTCCGGCACGCGTCGCGACCGCCTGTCGCTCGGCGCGGCCATCGCCTCCGCACCCTGTATCCTGGTCTCGATCGGTGTGCTCGTCATGGTGGCGCTGCTGGTCGTCGCGCTGGGCGCGGCCCGGGGCCGGCGCACGCACGCCGGCTTCCCGCCGAGCCTGCCCGCCGCCACGGCGTCGCGCGTCCCGGCATCCGCCGGTGCCCCGGTGCTGCCCGGGCTGTCGCCCCGGTCGACCGTGCTGCCCAGCCCGCCGGTGGCGAGCCCGTCGGTCACCTCGGGCGCCGCCGGCGGCAGCGCCCGGCCCGGGCCGCCGGCGCCCCTGCCCCCGGCGTCGCCGATGACCGGACGGTTCGCGGTGGTGACCCGTTTCGACACCGGCTTCGTCGGCGAGGTGCTGATCGTCAACGCCGGCACGACCGCCCAGGGCTGGACGGTGCGGCTGACCTTCCCCGGTGGACAGGTGGCCGACACCTGGGTGGCCGAGGCGGAGCAGGGCCGGGCCACGGTGTCCGGCGGTGACCTGACGTACCGGAGCGGGGTGGACCTGGCGCCCGGCGCCTCGGCGCGGCTGCGGTTCCGCATCGAGCCCGCCGCCGGAACCAGCCCGGATGTCTGCACCGTCAACGGCGCGCGCTGCGCCGGCTTCTGACTGGGCACGGCACGGCACCGTCGATCGTGGCCCACCCTGACCGCGCGACCCGTCCAGGCCGGCCACGTTTCGCAAGACGACTGCTTTGTTGCGACTTGGTTTGCAAGGTATTGCAGAATGTTTCGGCAAGGGCTAGCGTGCGGGCGAATCAGCGACCAGAGAAAGGCCGTCGATGAAACCCCCGCCGATATCTCGCAAGGCGCTGCTCGCCTTGCTTTCCTCCCTGGTGCTCACCCTCGTCGGCGTGCCGGTGGCCATCCACCAGTTGGGTGCTGATGGCAGTGCCCGGTCCGCCACCCCCGACGTGCTCGCCGCCGCCGGGGCGCCGCAGTGGCGTACCGAGCCGTCCGCCGAGGCGCTGCTCGAGGCCGGCAGCAACAGCGCCCGGGCCGAGCAGTTCTACTTCGTGCTGCCGGACCGCTTCGCCAACGGCGACAAGCGCAACGACACCGGCGGCCTCACCGGCGACCGGCTCACCACCGGGCTGGACCCGAAGGACAAGGGCTTCTACCACGGTGGTGACCTCAAGGGCGTCATCGACAAGCTGGACTACATCCAGGGTCTCGGCACCACGGCCATCTGGCTCGCCCCGGTCTTCAAGAACCGACCCGTGCAGGGCACCGGCGCCGACGTCTCCGCCGGCTACCACGGCTACTGGATCACCGACTTCACCCAGGTGGACCCGCACTTCGGCACCAATGAGGAGCTGAAGAAGCTGGTCGGCCTCGCCCACCAGCGCGGCATCAAGGTCAACCTCGACATCCTCGTCAACCACACCGCGGACGTCATCAGGTACGCCGAGAACAGGTACGGCTACGTCGACAAGAAGACCGCGCCCTACCGGGACGCGCAGGGGCGGGCCTTCGAGGACCGCAACTACGCCGACGGCACCCGCGCGTTCCCGCAGGTCAACGAGAAGTCGTTCCCGTACACCCCGACCTTCGCCAGTGCGGCCGACGCGAAGGTGAAGGTCCCGGCGTGGTTGAACGACCCGACCATGTACCACAACCGCGGCGACTCCACCTTCGCCGGCGAGAACAGCGAGTACGGCGACTTCTTCGGCCTCGACGACCTCTGGACCGAACGTCCCGAGGTGGTCCGGGGCATGACCGACATCTACGGACAGTGGATCGGCAAGGCCGGGGTCGACGGCTTCCGCCTCGACACCGTCAAGCACGCCAACCTCGACTTCTGGCCGCAGTTCACCCAGGGCATCAACGCGGCCGCCGCCAAGGCCGGCAAGCCGGACTTCTTCATGTTCGGCGAGGTCTACAGCGCCGACCAGGAGATCGAGTCGACCTATGTGCGGCAGGGCGGCCTGCCGGCCACCCTCGACTTCTCCTTCCAGGAGGCCGCGCGCGGCTACACCGCCGCCGACGGCTCGGCCAAGGCGCTCGCCGACGTGTACGCCCGGGACGACCTGTACGCGGCCCGGAACACCGACGCCAACCGGCTGACCACCTTCCTCGGCAACCACGACATGGGCCGGATCGGCTCGTTCATCGCGGCGGCCGGCGGGGACGACGTCAGCCAGCTGCGCCGCGACCAGCTCGCCCACCAGCTGATGTTCCTCACCCGCGGCCAGCCCGTCGTCTACTCCGGTGACGAGCAGGGGTTCACCGGTCCCGGCGGCGACAAGGACGCCCGGCAGGACATGTTCGCCAGCCGGACCGCGGACTACCTCGACGACGACCTGATCGGCACCACCCGTACCCACGCCAGCGACCAGTACGACACCAGCCACCCGCTGTACCGGACCATCGCGGAGCTGGGCGAGCTGCGGCAGGCCCACCCCGCGCTGCGGGACGGCATCCAGGTCACCCGGTACGCGGCCGACGGCCCGGGCGTCTTCGCCTTCTCCCGGATCCTGCCGAAGGACCGCACCGAGTACGTCGTCGCGGTGAACAACGCCGCGACGACGCAGACTGTCAGCGTGGACACCTGGTCGTCCGGCGCCACCTTCACCGGCGTCTACGGCGGCGCCGCGACCGCGACGGCGGGCGCCGACGGCAAGCTGAGCCTGACCGTGCCGGCGATGTCGGCCGTGGTGCTCAAGGCCGACCGCACGATCCCGCAGGCGGGCGCCGCCCCGGGCATCACCCTCACCGAGCCCGGCGACGCCCCGGTGGCCACCAACGCCGCCGTCACCGCACAGGTCACCGGCGACCCGCTGGCCACCGTCACCTTCGCGGCGCGGGTGCCCGGCGGCAAGTGGACGCTGCTGGGCAGCGCGCACCAGGCGCCGTACACCGTCCACCACGACCTCACCGGCCTGGCCGGCGGGACGAAGGTCGAGTACAAGGCCGTCGTCCGCGACGGCAAGGGCCGCATCGCCAGCGCCCGCACCACCGGCGTGGTCGGCACCCCGGCGCAGAGCGCGTCGCGGGACTGGGCGATCGTGCACTACCAGCGCCCGGCCGGCGGGTACGCCGACTGGGGCCTCTACACCTGGGGCGACATCGACCCGGCGTACCAGACCGACTGGCCCAAAGGGCAGCCGTTCGCGGGTGAGGACTCCTTCGGCCAGTTCGCCTGGGTCAAGCTGAAGCCGGGCGCGAAGTCCGTCGGTTTCCTGGTGGTGGACTCCAACGGGACCAAGGACGTCCCGAACGACCGCGCCATCGACGTCACGCAGACCGGCGAGGTCTGGGTGAAGCAGGGCGACCCGACGCTCTACCCGACCCGGCAGGCCGCCACCGGCGAGCCCGACCCGCCGGTCGACCAGAGCACCGCGGTCATCCACTGGCGCAAGGCGGACGGCAACTACGACGGCTGGGGCCTGCACCTCTGGGACGGCGCGGCCAACCCGACCGACTGGGGCAGCCCGCTCAGGCCGGAGAAGATCGACTCGTTCGGCGCGGTGTTCCGGGTGCCCCTGGCCGCCGGCGCCACCGGGCTGAGCTACATCGTGCACGCCGGCGACGTGAAGGACCAGCCCGATGACCAGCGGCTGGACTTCGGCGCCGCCGGGCACGAGATCTGGCTCCTGGCCGGGGTCAAGGGCCGGCTGCTCCCGTCGACCTCCTCCGGGGTCGCCAAGGACCTCGACATCACCAAGCAGAAGGCGCAGTGGATCGACCGGTCCACCGTCGCCTGGCAGACCGGTCCCACCGACGGCAAGCGGTACGCCCTGCTCGCCGCCCCGACGGGCGGACTGAGCATCACCGACGGCGAGCTGGCCGGGACGTACACCACCCTGCCGCTGCGGGCGGAGCGCAACGGGCTCACCGAGGCCCAGCGCGCGGCCTGGCCGCACCTGTGGTCCTACCACACCTTCACGCTGGACCAGGCCGACCTGGCCAAGGTGCCGGCGGCGCTGCGCGGGCAGCTGGTGGTGACCGAGCGGGACGCCGACGGGCGGCTGCTCGGCGCGACCGGGGTGCAGATCCCCGGCGCCCTCGACGACGTCTACCGGGCCGCCACGCAGGCGAAGCTCGGGCCGACGTTCGCCGGCAAGGTGCCCACCCTGGCGGTCTGGGCGCCGACCGCCCGTACGGTGTCGCTCCAGCTCTTCGACTCGCCGGCGGCCCAGCCGACGACGGTGGCGATGAGCCGGAACGACACCACCGGCGTCTGGTCGGTGCGCGGCACGAAGGGCTGGACCGGCAAGTACTACCGCTACCAGGTCGAGGCCTGGCAGCCGGCGGCGCAGAAGCTGGTCACCGCCTCGGTGACCGACCCGTACTCGGTGGCCCTGGCGCCGGATTCGACGCACAGCCAGATCGTCGACCTGGCCGACCCGGCGCTGGCCCCGGCCGGCTGGGCGGGCCTGCGCAAGCCGGCGGCGGTGCCGTCGTCGAAGGCGCAGATCCAGGAGGCGTCGGTCCGCGACTTCTCCATCGCCGACACCACCGTCCCGGCCGAGCGCCGAGGCACCTACCTCGCCTTCACGGACCCGGAGACGGCCGGGATGAAGCACCTGAAGGCGCTCGGCGACGCCGGGGTCAACTACCTGCACCTGCTGCCGGCGTTCGACTTCGCCACCATCCCCGAGAAGCGGGCCGACCAGGCGCAGCCCGCCTGCGACCTGGCCGCGCTGCCGGCCGACTCCGACCAGCAGCAGAAGTGCGTCACGGCCGTGGCCGACAAGGACGGCTACAACTGGGGGTACGACCCGCTGCACTACACCGTGCCGGAGGGCGGCTATGCCGTCGACCCGGCCGGCGCGAAGCGGACCACCGAGTTCCGGCAGATGGTCGCCGGGATCAACAAGGCCGGCCTGCGCGTGGTGATGGACGTCGTCTACAACCACACCTCGGCCGCGGGCACCGACCCGAAGTCGGTGCTCGACCAGGTGGTGCCGGGCTACTACCAGCGGCTGCTGGAGGACGGCAGCGTCGCCAACTCGACCTGCTGCGCCAACACCGCCCCCGAGCACGCCATGATGGGCAAGCTCGTGGTGGACTCCCTGGTCACCTGGGCCCGGCAGTACAAGGTGGACGGCTTCCGGTTCGACCTGATGGGTCACCATCCGAAGGCGAACATCCTGGCCGTACGCGCCGCGCTGGACAAGCTCACCCTGGCCGACGATGGCGTGGACGGGAAGAGGATCCTGCTGTACGGCGAGGGCTGGAACTTCGGCGAGGTCGCCAACGACGCCCGGTTCGTGCAGGCCACTCAGGCCAACATGGCCGGCACCGGGATCGGCACCTTCAACGACCGGCTCCGCGACGCGGTGCGCGGCGGCGGGCCGTTCGACGGCAACCCGCGGATCCAGGGCTTCGCGTCCGGCCTCTGGACGGATCCGAACGGCGACGACGTCAACGGCTCGGCGGCGGAGCAGAAGGCCCGGCTGCTGCACCAGCAGGACCTGATCAAGGTGGGGCTGACCGGCAACCTGCGCGGCTACCGGTTCACCGACTCGTCCGGCCGGCAGGTCACCGGGGCCCAGGTCGACTACAACGGCTCGCCGGCCGGCTACACCGCCGCGCCCGGGGAGGCGGTCACCTACGTCGACGCGCACGACAACGAGATCCTGTACGACGCGTTGGCGTACAAGCTGCCGCAGGGCACCTCGGCCCAGGATCGGGCCCGGATGCAGGTGCTCGCCCTGAGCACGGTGGTGATGGGGCAGGGGACCGGTTTCGTGACGGCCGGCTCGGAGCGGCTGCGCTCCAAGTCGCTGGACCGCAACTCGTACAACTCGGGGGACTGGTTCAACCAGATTCGCTGGGACTGCACCCGGGGCAACGGCTTCGGCGCTGGTCTGCCGCCGGCGGCGGACAACGAGAGCAAGTGGTCGTACGCCAAGCCACTGCTGGCCGACCCGAAGCTGGTGCCAGACTGCGCGGCGATCGACCTGGCCGACGCCCGCTTCGCGGAGCTGCTGGAGATCCGCCGGTCCGCGCCGGTGTTCGGGCTGACCACCGCCGACCAGGTGCAGCAGCGGGTCGCCTTCCCGCTCTCGGGTGAGCAGGAGACGCCCGGCGTGGTCACCATGACCCTCGACGCCCGGGGTCTGGACGGAAAGTGGAAGTCGATCACCGTGGTCTTCAACGCCACGCCGGAGGCGGCGAGGCAGACGGTGACCGGGCTGCGCGGGGCAAACGTGGCGCTGCACCCGGTGCTGCGGAACTCGGCCGACCCGGTGCTCCGTACGGCCTCGTTCGACCGGGCCAGCGGCACGTTCACCGTGCCGGCCCGCAGCGTGGCGGTCTTCGTCCAGAGCTGACCCGACGACGGTCCGGCCCCCTGCCACCGAGGTGGCAGGGGGCCGGACGCCTGCGTCGATCCGTACGTGATCTTGGTTCAGTTGAAGCAGTCCTTGACGGTGCCGGCGCAGTTGGTGGGGTCGTTGTCGTTGACGGTGGAGTCGTCGTCGAGCTTGACCTTGCCGTTGTTGTTGAGGATGCCGCCGGCGACGCGGTGGGTCTTGGACGAGTCGGTGGCGGTGTTCTTCTTGACGCGGGTGTCGGTCAGGGTGACCTTGCCCTCGTTGTTGAAGATGCCGCCGCCGTTGAGGGCGGTGTTGTTCTTGATGTCGGTGTGCCGCAACACCAGGGTGGCGTCGTTGTCGTCGCCGTCCTTGTCCTTGCCGTCGTGCTCTTCCTTGAAGCCTTCCTTGAGCTCGACGTCGGTGTCGCCGTTGAAGATGCCGCCGCCGAAGCGTCCGGCGGTGTTCTCGATGATGTCGCTGTCGGAGATGGTGGCGGTGGCTTCCCGCTCCTTCTCGTCCTTCTTGTCGCCCTCTTCCTTCTTGTCGCCGCCGTAGGACGACCATTCCTTCTTCTTCTCGTCGTCGCTGGTGGTGTTGACGATGCCGCCGCCGTCCTTGTCGGCGTGGTTCTTGGCGACGACGACCTTTTCGAGCTTGAGGTCGGTGTCGACGGCGTAGATGCCGCCGCCGCTCTTGCTGGCGGTGTTGTTCTTGATCACGGTGAGGGTGATCTTGACGAAGCCGTCGGAGCTGAACACGCCGCCGCCGTTCTTGCCGGCCCGGTTGTCCTCGATGATGCTCTTGGACTCGTCCTTGCCGTTGTCGGAGCCGACGATCTCGACGGTGCCGGCCTCGTCGCGGTCCTTGCGGTCCTTGTCGTAGGAGCCGCTGTCGTAGCCGTTCTTGTCGTGGTCGTCCTTGTCGTTCTTGCCCTCGCCGTTGGCGATGGCGCCGCCGTTCTTGCCGGCGGTGTTGTTGCGGAATTCGGTGTCCTTGACCTTGAGGACGCCCTCGTTGAAGATGCCGCCGCCGTTCTTCCCGGCGTGGTTGTCCTCGACCTTGCTGTCCTCGATGGTGACCCGGCCGAAGTTGGCGATGGCGCCGCCGTTGTTCTCGGCGTTGTTGCGGGTCAGCTTCACCTTCTCCAGGTGGGCGCTGCCGCCCCGCTCGACCAGCAGCGCACCGCCGTCGCCCTCGCCCTCGTCCTTCTTGCGGTCGTCCTTCTTGTCCTTTTCCTTGTCCTTTTCCTTGTCCTTTTCCTTGTCGCCCGACCACGAACCCGGACCCTGCGAACCCGACCACGGACCCTGCGAGCCAGAGCCCGAGCCCGAGCCCGGCGCGGCCAGGGCCGCCGGCGCGGCCTGCACGGCCGCTCCGGTCTGGGCGGCGGGCGCCATCTGCACGCCCTGCCCGCCCAGGGCGGCCGGCGCACCCTGGGCACCCGGCGCGCCACCCGGCGCACCCTGGGCACCCGGCGCGCCACCCGGCGCACTGCCACCCGCGCCGCCCTGCCAGTCGGAGCCCTGCGAGCCGGAACTCGGCGCGGACCCGTACTTGAACTCGGCGGCGTTGCCGTCCTTGATGGTGAGGTCCTTCAGGGTCAGGTCACCACCGTCAGCGACCCGGAAGATCCGGAAGGCATCCTCGGAGTCCCGCTTGATCGTCGCGTCGTTGCCCTTGATCGTGATCTCCTGCTTGATCGTGGGCAGACCCGTGCCGGACTTCTTGTCAGCGAAGTCCAGCTCGTAGGTGCAACGCTCGGCCAGCTTCAACGTGCCGCCCTCGTCCCGGTTCAACAGATCGATCGCCTCGACCAGTTCCTCGTCGTCACACGGCACCTCCCGCACATCCCGATCGTCACGGTCCTTGTCGTCACGGTCCTTGTCGTCCCGGTCCTTGTCCCGCGCGTCGTCGCTGGTGAGCTGCTGGGCGGTCGACCACTTCACGTCGGCGAGCCGGTGGGGCCCGGTGACTCCGGTGGTCGCGTACGCCACACCGGCGAGGCTGACCGCTCCCGTCAGGCCCACGACGCCCGTGGCCAGCCAGATCCGGCGACGACGAATCGGGGAGGTCGTCTCCCGGGCGGCGTCATCGTTATTGCGAAGGTAGTTGGACATCGGAGCTCTCTGCCCTCTCCTTGTACCCGACAAGGTCGCTTCGCCACGGCGAGGCGGCCTTCGCTACAAATCGGTTGTAGCTGCTGAAGACCACCGTATGAGAACCTTCTTCACCTCGTGGACGTATACGAAAAAACCCCACATTAGGGGCGGGGGGTGCGGCCGGCCGCACGGCGGACCGCAGGGCAGCAGTGGGTCACGGCTGGCGAAGGGTGCTGCGGAGGGCGGAAAGCTAGCGGTCGTTTCCAGACCGACCCGCAAGGGTGACGACGGCCACGAACCGCTCGGTGGGGACGCCGGGGGAGAGGGGTCCCTTTCCGCCGTGGCCCGGCGGAAAGGGACCCCTCGGTTATGTGGTGGTTCAGTTGAAGCAGTCCTTGACGGTGCCGGCGCAGTTGGTGGGGTCGTTGTCGTTGACGGTGGAGTCGTCGTCGAGCTTGACCTTGCCGTTGTTGTTGAGGATGCCGCCGGCGACGCGGTGGGTCTTGGACGAGTCGGTGGCGGTGTTCTTCTTGACGCGGGTGTCGGTCAGGGTGACCTTGCCCTCGTTGTTGAAGATGCCGCCGCCGTTGAGGGCGGTGTTGTTCTTGATGTCGGTGTGCCGCAACACCAGGGTGGCGTCGTTGTCGTCGCCGTCCTTGTCCTTGCCGTCGTGCTCTTCCTTGAAGCCTTCCTTGAGCTCGACGTCGGTGTCGCCGTTGAAGATGCCGCCGCCGAAGCGTCCGGCGGTGTTCTCGATGATGTCGCTGTCGGAGATGGTGGCGGTGGCTTCCCGCTCCTTCTCGTCCTTCTTGTCGCCCTCTTCCTTCTTGTCGCCGCCGTAGGACGACCATTCCTTCTTCTTCTCGTCGTCGCTGGTGGTGTTGACGATGCCGCCGCCGTCCTTGTCGGCGTGGTTCTTGGCGACGACGACCTTTTCGAGCTTGAGGTCGGTGTCGACGGCGTAGATGCCGCCGCCGCTCTTGCTGGCGGTGTTGTTCTTGATCACGGTGAGGGTGATCTTGACGAAGCCGTCGGAGCTGAACACGCCGCCGCCGTTCTTGCCGGCCCGGTTGTCCTCGATGATGCTCTTGGACTCGTCCTTGCCGTTGTCGGAGCCGACGATCTCGACGGTGCCGGCCTCGTCGCGGTCCTTGCGGTCCTTGTCGTAGGAGCCGCTGTCGTAGCCGTTCTTGTCGTGGTCGTCCTTGTCGTTCTTGCCCTCGCCGTTGGCGATGGCGCCGCCGTTCTTGCCGGCGGTGTTGTTGCGGAATTCGGTGTCCTTGACCTTGAGGACGCCCTCGTTGAAGATGCCGCCGCCGTTCTTCCCGGCGTGGTTGTCCTCGACCTTGCTGTCCTCGATGGTGACCCGGCCGAAGTTGGCGATGGCGCCGCCGTTGTTCTCGGCGTTGTTGCGGGTCAGCTTCACCTTCTCCAGGTGGGCGCTGCCGCCCCGCTCGACCAGCAGCGCACCGCCGTCGCCCTCGCCCTCGTCCTTCTTGCGGTCGTCCTTCTTGTCCTTTTCCTTGTCCTTTTCCTTGTCCTTTTCCTTGTCGCCCGACCACGAACCCGGACCCTGCGAACCCGACCACGGACCCTGCGAGCCAGAGCCCGAGCCCGAGCCCGGCGCGGCCAGGGCCGCCGGCGCGGCCTGCACGGCCGCTCCGGTCTGGGCGGCGGGCGCCATCTGCACGCCCTGCCCGCCCAGGGCGGCCGGCGCACCCTGGGCACCCGGCGCGCCACCCGGCGCACCCTGGGCACCCGGCGCGCCACCCGGCGCACTGCCACCCGCGCCGCCCTGCCAGTCGGAGCCCTGCGAGCCGGAACTCGGCGCGGACCCGTACTTGAACTCGGCGGCGTTGCCGTCCTTGATGGTGAGGTCCTTCAGGGTCAGGTCACCACCGTCAGCGACCCGGAAGATCCGGAAGGCATCCTCGGAGTCCCGCTTGATCGTCGCGTCGTTGCCCTTGATCGTGATCTCCTGCTTGATCGTGGGCAGACCCGTGCCGGACTTCTTGTCAGCGAAGTCCAGCTCGTAGGTGCAACGCTCGGCCAGCTTCAACGTGCCGCCCTCGTCCCGGTTCAACAGATCGATCGCCTCGACCAGTTCCTCGTCGTCACACGGCACCTCCCGCACATCCCGATCGTCACGGTCCTTGCCGTCACGGTCCTTGCCGTCACGGTCCTTGCCGTCACGGTCCTTGCCGTCCCGGTCCTTGTCGTCCCGGTCCTTGTCCCGCGCGTCGTCCCGCGCGTCGCTGGCCTTCTGCGGCCCGGCCGCGTGGTTCTCCGCGACGCGCTTCGCGCCGTCGGACTTGTTGTCCCGAGCGGCGAGGCCACCGAGCGCCGCCAGCCCGACGACGCCGGTAAGCCCGGCCACGCCGGTGGCGACCCAGAGCGCTCGCCGCCTGCTCGTCGGCGGGGTCATCGGGGCCCCGCCGTCGGAAGTCGTTACGTCGTTGGACATCAGAGCTTCCGCCCTTTCGGTGTCTACCAAAGGGGTCGCACCACCCGAGGCGGTGCGACCAGCTACAAACCGGTTGTAGCCTCTGATCGACACCGTATGAGAAGGATCCTCGCGACGCGGACGGATACGAAGAAATCGCACATTAGACCCAGACACGATTGGGTGGCGCGGCGAGGGAGCGACGGCCCGCAACGGCCGCGAGCAGCGCAAACGGCGACGGGCCCGCCACCGACGTCCCACCACGACAAAGGTCGCAGACGTCGGCGGACGGGCCCGCCGTGGGTCGTACCTCCCGGTCAGCCCGGGAGGCGGGGGCCGGCCTCGCGCTGCTCGGCCAGCCAGGTCTCCACCTCGTCGGAGCGCCGCGGCAGCCCGGCGGAGAGGTTCACCGGGCCGTCGGCGGTGACCAGGATGTCGTCCTCGATCCGGACGCCGATGCCGCGCAGCTCCTCGGGGACCAGCTCGTCCTCCGGCTGGAAGTACAGCCCCGGCTCGACGGTGAGCACGTACCCCTCGCCGAGCGGGCCGTCCCGGTAGGTCTCCTTCCGGGCGTTGGCGCAGTCGTGCACGTCGATGCCGAGCATGTGGCTGGTGCCGTGCAGGGTCCAGCGCCGGTAGATCGTCGAGGCCGGGTCCATCGCCTCGTCCACGCTCACCGGCAGCAGGCCGAGGTCCTTCAGCGCCTCGGCGAGCACCCGCATCGAGGTCAGGTGCACGTCCCGGAATGCCACGCCCGGCTTGATCACGTCGATGCCGGCCTGCTGGGCGGCGTGGACCGCGTCGTACACCTGGCGCTGGAGCGGGGTGAACCGGCCGTCGACCGGCAGCACCCGGGTGACGTCCGCGGTGTAGAGGTTGCGGTTCTCCACGCCCATGTCCATCAGCAGCAGCTCACCCGGGCGGGTGGCGCCGTGGTTGTGCACCCAGTGCAGGATCGTCGCGTGCTCGCCGGCGCCGACGATCGAGCCGTACCCGACGTCGTTGCCGTCGTGCCGGGCGCGCAGCGCGAAGATCCCCTCGAGCAGCCGCTCGGAGACCGCGCGGTCCGCCGGCAGCGCCCGGGCCACGTCCTCGAACCCGCGGACGGTGGCGTCGCACGCCTCCTGGAGCTGGGCGATCTCCCACTCGTCCTTGACCAGCTTCAGCTCGGAGATCGTGATGGCCAGCTCCCGGTCGCGGCCCGGCTGGCCGTCGACCCGGGCCCCGTCGTACGGGCGCACCGCCGCGTCCACCCGGCCGTCGAAGCCGCGCAGCACCCGGGTACGCCCCGGCGCCAGGTCGGCCAGCGCCGCGTCCAGCTCGGTCAGGTCGGCGGTGGGCAGCCCCAGCTCGGTCGACTTCTCGTGCAGCGTCGGCCGCCGGCCCACCCACAGCTCGCCGTGCCGGCTGCGGAAGAACTCGTCGGTCTTCCGGGAGGACCGGGGCCGCAGGTACAGCGTGGCGTCACCGTTGGGCCGCAGCACCAGCACGCTGTCCGGCTCGAGATCGCCGGTCAGGTACGCGAAGTCGCTGCCCGGGCGGAACCGGTGGTCGGTGTCGTTGGCGCGTACCTTCTCGTTGCCGGTGGGGATGACCAGCGTCTCCCCGGGGAAGGCCGCGGCGAGCGCGGCGCGCCGCTTAGCGTAGTTGGGCACCTCCGGGCGAGGGCCGACCGGCAGTTCGGTGTCCCGCCAGCCCTGCCGCATGAACGCCAGGAACGCCTCCGGGAAGTCCGGGTCGTGCGACTCCGTGCCGTCCGCCGGCTTGCCCTGCTGCGTCCGCTCCTCGGCCATGATCCGTCCTCCTCGAGCCTCATCGCTGGTCCAGACGGTATCGCGCGCACGACGGCGGCGAGAGCCTGCGGTGCCGCGACGTCCGCTCAGGCCGCGTGGAAAGATGACCACCATGTGCGGACTCCTGGCCTTTTTCAGCGCGCGCGGTGACGCCGCCGCCCACCGCGACCACATCGCCGGAGCATTGGAGTGCCTGCACCACCGCGGCCCGGACGAGACCGGGGTCGAGGTGGTCGGCGACGCCTCCGGCCGGTACGCGGACGGAGTGTTCGCGCACAAGCGTCTGGCGATCATCGACGTGGCGCTCAGCCACGAGCCGCTGCCGTACGCGAACGGCCGCTACCTGCTCACCTTCAACGGTGAGATCTACAACTACATCGAGCTGCGGGACGAGCTGATCCGAGACTTCGGCGCGCAGTTCGCCACGAACGGGGACGGCGAGGTGATCGTCGCCGGCTACCACTACTGGGGTGAGCAGGTGCTCACCAAGCTGCGCGGCATGTTCGCCTTCGTGATCTGGGACCGGCAGGAGCGCCGGGCCTTCGGGGCCCGGGACTACTTCGGCATCAAGCCGCTGCACTACCTGGAGACCCAGGACGGGCTCTACCTCGCCTCCGAGAAGAAGGCGCTGCTGCCGTTCGCCCAGTCGGCCTTCCAGGGCGACGCCGGGATCGACACGGCCAACCTGAGCCACTACCTGACCCTGCAGTACGTGCCGGAGCCGGGCACCCTGCACAAGGGGATCAGCCGGATCGGGTCGGGGGAGTACCTGACCTGGAGCCCGGGCGGCCGGATCGAGGTGCGCCGCTGGTACCGGCCGGTGTTCCACCCCGCGCCGGTCGCCGACGAGCAGAAGCTCTACCACGAGATCCGGGAGACGCTGCGGGAGAGCGTCCGGATGCACATGCGGTCGGACGTGCCGGTCGGCTCGTTCCTCTCCAGCGGCATCGACTCCACCGCGGTGGTCGCCCTGGCCCGGGAGTTCAACCCGAACATCCTCACCTTCACCGTCGGGTACGACGTGCCCGGCTACTCCGAGATCGACGTGGCCCAGGACTCGGCCCGGCACCTCGACGTGACCACGATCCCGACCAAGATCGGGCCGCAGGACATGATGGAGGCGCTGCCGAAGATCGTCTGGCACCTGGACGACCCGGTGGCCGACCCGGCGCTGGTCCCGCTCTACTTCGTGGCGAAGAAGGCCGCCGAGCACGTGACGGTGGTGCTCTCCGGCGAGGGCGCGGACGAGTTCTTCGGCGGGTACACGATCTACCGGGAGCCGCTCTCGCTCAGCACCGTGAACGGGCTGCCGGGCGGGGTGCAGAAGGGCCTGCGCGCGGTCTCCAAGGCCATCCCGCAGGGCGTGAAGGGCAAGAGCTTCCTGGAGCGCGGCACCACTCCGATCGAGCACCGCTACTACGGCAACGCCCGGATGTTCACCGAGGAGGAGAAGCAGCACCTGCTGCGCCGCTACGACCCCTCGGTCCGCTACACCGACGTCACCGCGCCGATCTACGCCGAGTGCACCGAGCTGGACGACGTCACCAAGATGCAGTACGTCGACCTCTACACCTGGCTGCGCGGCGACATCCTGGTCAAGGCCGACCGGATCTCGATGGCGCACTCGCTGGAGGTGCGGGTGCCCTTCCTGGACCGTGAGGTCTTCAACGTGGCCGCCGGCATCCCGGTCGACCTGAAGCTGCCGCCCCGCTCCGAGGCCACCAAGTACGCCATGCGCCAGGCGCTGCAGGGCGTCGTCCCGCCGGCCATCGTCAACCGCAAGAAGCTGGGCTTCCCGACCCCGACCCGGGTCTGGCTGCGCGGCGAGATGTACGAGTGGGCCCGGCACGTGCTGGCCACCTCGGGCGCGGGTGACCTGATCGACCTGTCGTACGCGATGCGGCTGCTGGACGAGCACAAGCGGGAGGAGGCCGACCACTCCCGCAAGGTGTGGACCGTGCTGATCTTCTGCATCTGGCACGCCATCTTCGTGGCGAAGACCCTCGACCCGGGCATCCAGCGCAACCAGTCCGCCCTGCTCACCAAGCCGGTGGTCGGCAGCATGGTCCGCTGACCCGACGCGTCACGGGCTCCACCCGGATGCGCCAGGATCGGAGGTACCACGGAGGAGAGGAGCCGGCATGGGGTACGCGGTGGTGCTCGGCGAGGCGCTGGTCGACCTGCTCGACGCCGAGTACGACGGGCAGCCCGTCTACCGGCAGGCGATCGGCGGTGGGCCGCTCAACGTATCCGTGGCGGTCGCCCGGCTCGGCGGGGACGTCCAGTTCGTCGGGTCGTTCGGCGACGACGCGCTGGCCGAGCGGATCCGCGCCTTTCTCACCGCCGCCGGGGTCGGGCTCACCGGCGCGGTGACCGTAGCGGCCCCGACGGCGTTGGCGGTGGCCACCTTCACCGGCCCGGAACCGGACTTCCGCTTCTACGGCGAGCCCCGCTCGTACGCCCTGCTCGCCGCCGACGACCTGGACGTGGCCCTGGTCGAGGGCGCGGACGTGCTCTACTGCGGGTCGATCGTGCTGCTCGATCCGCCGGTGCTGGCCGCCGCCCGGCGCGCCTGGGCGATCGCCGGGGCGTTGCGGGTGTTCGACCCGAACGTGCGGCCCAGCCTGCTCGGCGGGCCCGCAGCGGTGGCCGCGCTGCGCGAGGTGGTCGCCGAGTTCGCCGCGAGCGCCCACCTGGTCAAGCTGAGCAGCGCCGACGCGCGGGTGCTCTACCCCCGGGAGCCGGTGGAGGGGGTCGCCGCGTACCTGCGTGAGTTGGGCGCGGCGACCGTGGTGGTCACCCTCGGCGCGGACGGCGCCCTGGTCGCCGCCGCCGACGACGTGGTACGCGTCCCCGCCCCGAAGGTCGCCGCGGTGGACGCCACCGGCGCGGGTGACTCGGTGATGGGGGCGCTCATCGCCGAGTTGCTCCTCGCCGGCGAGCCCGAGGACCCGATCGGCTGGCGGGAGCGGGTCGCCTTCGCCCTGCGGGTGGCCGGTCTGGTCTGCGAGTCTCCCGGTGGCGCGGTCGCCATGCCGGTCCGGGCGGCCGTGACCGCCCGGTTCTCCTCCTGACCTCGTCGGGTCACCGGGGACGGGTGAGGGTCCGGACGGCGACCAGGGACAACGTGGCGGTGGCGACCAGGACGCAGGCCATCGGGACCGCGCTGCCCTCGCCGCCCAGCCCGACGAGGGGCGCGACGAGCGCGCCGAGCACCGACTGCACCCCGCCGAGCAGGGCGGCGGCGGTGCCGGCGTGCCGGGGGTGCGCCTCCAGGGCCAGTGCGGTGCTGTTCGGCGTGACCATGCCCAGCGCGCCGACGAAGGCGACGAGGGACACCGCGACCAGGGCCAGGCTGCCGACGAACGCCCCGGTCAGCACGCCGAGGGCGGCCACCGCGTTGACCACGAGGGTGGTGACCAGCAGCCGGCGCGGGCTGAACCGGTCGAGCAGCCGGGCGTTGGCCTGCCCGTTCGCGACCAGCGCGAGCGCGTTGAGCCCGAAGCACAGGCTGAACGTCGTGCCCGAGACGCCGAAGACGTCCTGGAACACGAACGACGACCCGGAGATGTAGGCGAAGAGCCCGGCGAAGGCGAAAGCCTGGGTCAGCACGTACCCCAGGTACACCCGGTCGGCGGCCAGCGACCGCATGGTCCGGGCGGTGGCCGCCAGGCCGCCGGTGCTGCGCCGTTCGGTGGGCAGGGTTTCCGGCAGCCGCCGGGCGACCGCGACGGCGAGCAGCAGCCCGATCGCCGACAGGGCGAGGAAGACGGCCCGCCAGGACCCGAACCGCAGCACCAGGCTGCCCACGCTGGGCGCGGCCACCGGCGCCACCCCGAAGATCAGGGTGAGCTGGGAGAAGTACCTGGCCGCTTCCCGCCCGGAGTAGAGGTCGCGGACCACCGCCCGGGCGACCACCGTCCCCATGCCGCCGGCCAGGCCCTGGGCGAAGCGCGCGGCGGCCAGCGTGGGAGCGGTGGGCGCCACCGCGCAGACCAGCCCCAACAGGGCGTACGCGATGACGCCCACCAGCACCGGACGCCGCCGCCCCCAGCGGTCGCTGAGCGGGCCGGTGACGAGCTGGCCGAGCGCGAGGCCGACCAGGCAGGTGGTCAGCGAGAGCTGGATCTGAGCCTGGTCCGCGCCGAGGTCGCGGGTCATCGCGGGGAACGCCGGCAGGTACATGTCCAGCGAGAGCGGGCTGATCGCGGTGAGGGTGCCGAGCAGCACGAGCAGCGTGGCGCGGCCGCCGGGTGGCCGCGGCGCGTCGACGGACGGGCGCGCGATCGTCCGCGCGGTCTGGCTCACGGCGGGTCCTCCCAGGTTGATGATCTCGGCTACCTTAGCTCTGTAGGCAGAACTATTGCGATGTGAGGTAGGTGACCCGGGTGTCGAACGAGGAGACGGTCGACCGGCTCGGCGCCCTGGTGGGGGAACTGCACCGGCTGCTGCGCCGCAGCGCCGCCCGGCGGGCCAACCGGGTCGTCCTGCCCGAGGCCCAGGTGGAGCTGCTGCTGCTGGTCCGCGCCGAGCCCGGCATCAGCGGCAAGGAGGCGGCCCGACGGCTCGGCACGGCACCCAACACGGTGAGCACCCTGGTCCGCGACCTCACCGTCGCCGGGCTGCTGGACCGGGACCGCGACCCGGCGGACCGCCGGGTGGTGCGGCTCCGCCTCACCGACGCCGCCCGGGCCCGGATCGTCGATCACGCGGCGCACCGCACCGCCCTGCTCACCGAGGCCCTGTCCGCCCTCGACCCCGCCGCCCGCGGCGCGGTCCTGGACGCCGTTCCCGCTCTCGACGCACTGCTCGCCCGGCTGCGCGGGGCACCCGTGCCGGACGGCCCACCCCAGGATCGGGCTCGAACCTCGACCTAGTGGCCCCGCGCGGCAGGGTCAGGCGGTGCCGTCGAGTTCGGCGTAGCCGCGGCGGGCGGCGATCAGCCCGGGGCGGGCGCCGAAGGGCGACTCGGCGGCCACCCGCTCGGGCGGGGCGTTGCCGGTGTGGCCGGCCCGGATCTGCCAGGCCTGCTGGACGAGCTGGGCGTGCTGGGCCCGGACGAACTCGGCGTCCACCAGCTCGCCGTGCCCCGGCACCACCACCGTGCAGGGCGTGGTCAGCCGCAGCAACCCGGCCACCGCGTCCGGCCACTGGAGCGGGTACGACTCCTCGAACGCCGGCGGCCCGCTCTGCTCCACCAGGTCCCCGGCGACCAGCACATCCGCCTCCGGCACGTGCACCACCAGGTCGGCGTCGGTGTGCCCGTGCCCTGGGTGACGGAGCACCACCCGCCGGCCGCCGACGTCCAGCACGGCCTCGGTACGCACCGCGTACGTCGGGGCCAGCAGCTCGGTCCCGGCCAGCTCGGCGGCGAGCGCCGGCTGCTCGTCGCGCATCTCCTCGTACGCCGCCCGGCGCAGCTCGTCGGGGCGGTCCCGCAGCGCCGTCACGGCCAGCTCGTGCGCGTACACCGGGCGGGGCGGATCCGCGGCCAGGGTGGCGTTGCCGAAGCAGTGGTCGAAGTGGTGGTGGGTGTTGACGATCGTCCACGGGTGCGGGGTGACCGCCCGCGCCGCCTCGGCCAGCTCCCGGGCCTGCCCGGCAGTGGAGAGGGTGTCCACCAGCAGTGCCGCGCCGTCGCCGACCACCAGCGTCACGTTGACGTGCAGCAGCGGATCGCGCAGCACGTGCACGCGGTCGGCGACCTCGACGAACCGGGCGGTCATGACGCCCGCGAGGCGCGCTCGACGAAGCGCTGCCGATCGACCAGCACCCGCTCGACCCGCCCCTCGGCGACGGTCTCGTCGCCGTCGGTGACGGCCACCTCGAACAGCAGCCGCCGCCCGTCGACCTTGGCCAGCCGGGCGTGGGCGACCACCGGACGCCCGACCGGTGTGGCCGCGCGGTGCTCCAGCTCGACCCGGATCCCGACGGTGGTCGACCCGGGCGGCATCCGGGAGGCGGTGGCCGCCACGGTCGCCGCCTCGGCGAGGGCGAGCACCCGGGGCGTGCCGAGCACCGGCACGTCACCCGAGCCCACCGCCAGCGCGGTGTCGGCATCGGTGACCGTCAGCTCGACCCGGGCGGTCAGCCCCGGCGCGAAGGGCGACTCCGGCTGCTCCTGCATGCCCCGAGCCTAGACGAGCCGGGGCGGGCACGCCCGGTCTCCGTAGCGCCGGCGGACCGGCCCGGCGGTGGTCGCCGTCGGTCGATGCGTCGCCCGCCGTTAACCTTGACCGCGATGGCCGTCGTGACAGACCCCCAGCCCCCTGCCCGGACCGGTGCCACCGCCTCACCCGACGGCGGACGTCGTCGCGTGATCGCGATGGCGATCTGGGGGGTCGCCTTCGTGGCCGCCTGGTTCGCCATCGGGCTGCCCACCGATCCGGCGTACGCGTTCGTCTGGATCTGGGCGGCCACCATCGCCTGGAACTCCTCCCGGCCCTGGCGCAGCCACCTGCGGTTCGCCCGCGACTGGATCCCGGTGGTGCTGCTGCTGGCCGCGTACAACCTCTCCCGGGGGTTCGCCGACAACGGCGCGACGCCGCACGCCATGGAGCTGATCGTCGCCGACCGGTTCCTGGTGGGCTGGGCCACCGGCGGCGAGGTGCCCACGGTCTGGCTCCAGCAGCACCTCTACCGGCCCGAGGTGCACTGGTGGGACGTGCTGGTCAGCTGGATCTACTTCTCCCACTTCGTGGCGACGCTGGCCGCCGCGGCGGTGCTCTGGATGCGCAACCGCGCGCGCTGGGCGGCGTACATGCGGCGCTGGGGCTTCCTCTGCGCCGCCGGCCTGGCCACCTACTTCCTCTACCCGGCCGCCCCGCCGTGGTGGGCGGCCCAGAACGGGCTGCTCACCGAGGTCGCCCGGATCTCCACCCGGGGGTGGAAGGAGATCGGCATGCACGGCGCGGGCAATCTGCTCAACGCCGGGCAGATCGCCTCCAACCCGGTCGCGGCGATGCCGTCGCTGCACACCGCGTTCGCGCTCTTCGTCGTGCTCTTCTTCCTGCCCGCCACCCGCAAGCGGTGGTGGCCGCTGCTGCTGGCGTACCCGCTGGCGATGACCTTCACCCTGGTCTACAGCGGTGAGCACTACCTGATCGACGTGCTGGTCGGCTGGGCGTACGTGGGGATCACCTTCCTGGTGGTCGGCCTGGCCGAGCGCTGGTGGGCCGCCCACCGCTCTCGGCGCGCCACGGCGATGACCGCCGGGGAGCCGCAGCCGGCCATGGCCGCCTCCGCCGGTCCGGAGCGCGGCGACGCGGTCGCCGCCCGCCCGGCCGCCGCCGACGCGGTCGCGCCGCCGCGCGGCACGGAACCGGCCGCCGCCGACCCCGACGCGGTGCCGGCCGAGCGCTGACCCCGGGTCAGCCCCGGCGACCCCGGTCCGCGTGCCGGGCGAAGTGCGCCCGCGCGGTCAGCTCGGCCGCCAGCTCCCATGCCTCGGCCAGGTCCCGGTCGGGCGCCGCCGCGCCCGACCCGCCGGCCGTGTCCGCGTGCACCGTGGCCAGCCGCAACCGCCGCTGCGCCGGGCCCTGGGTCACCCGCACGCTTTGGATCCGGGCGTACGGCACCAGGGTCAACTGGCGGGTGAGCAGCCCGGAGCGGGCGACGAAGACCTCGGCGTCGAGGCCGGCACCCACGGCCGACCGGCTCAGCGGGCGCAGCCACCGGGCCCGCCCGGGCGGCGGCGTCGACGGCAGCGCGTCCAGCCGTACGCCGGGCAGCACCTCCGCGACCACCAGCCCGCCGGTGCCGGCGTCGCCGACCGGCAGCAGCCGGTCCGGCCGGTTCCGGTCGTCCGGCTCGGCGGCCGAGTAACCGGCCACCTCCAGCCGCAGCCGCAGCCAGCCCTTCATCCGCCAGAGCAGCGGCCAGGTGGCCCGGATCGTCTGCACCCGGTGCAGCGGCACCGTCTGCACGCGGGTCTCCAGCAGGCCGTTGCGGACCCGCAGGGTGTCGTCGTCCCGGTCGAGCCGGAAGCCCCAGTCGTCGAGCACCCGGCGTACCGGTTGCAGCAGCACACCGGCCATGGCGGTCAGCGTGCTGGCCACCGCGATGAACGACCACGAGCCCTCGGAGAGGAACTGCGCCACCACGAAGGCCAGACCGAACGGCAGCAGGAACGCCTGCGGGGTGAGCAGCTGGCTGACCAGCAGGTCCTCCTTGCGGACGGTGTGCAGCCAGCGTCCGGCCGGTGCCGGGGGCGGCGCCGCGCCGGCCGGGGGCGGCACCGTCTCCGGCGCGCGGCCGGCGACGGCGAGCAGTCGTTGCCGCAGCGCGGTGGCCTCGGCCACCCCCAGGTACGCCAGCGGCGCCTCCGTCTTGCCCCCGCCGACCACCTCCAGCCGCAGCTCGGCCAGGCCGGTGAGCTGCGCCAGCAGCGGCCGGACCACCTCCACGGCCTGCAACCGTTCGAGCGGGATCGCCCGGGTACGCCGCCAGATCAACCCCTCGTGCACCCGCAGCTCACGGCCCACCAGGTGGTAGCCGGTGTTCCACCAGCTGACCACCGACAGCACGGTCGCGCCGAGCGCGAAGACCGTGACCAGCACGGCGAACCAGCCGAAGCCGACCCGGGACAGCGTCGACCAGGAGAGGCCGGCGATCACCACGACCAGGGACTTGGCGCCGTGCAGCACCGGGCTCAGCGGGTGCAGCCGCTGCCGGGGCTCCTCCCCGCCCGGCGGCGGTGCGGGGTGGCTCCCCGGCCAGCCGGGACCGGCGCCGGCCGGGGTGGGCGGAGTCGGCGGCGGGGTGGCGGGTCGTCCGTCGTCGGCCGGGTGTTGCGGTGCGGGCTCCGGGTCGGCCGGGCCGTGGCTCACAGCCCCTCCGCCCGGTCCTCGCCCAGCGCGGTCAACCGGTCCCGCAGCCGGGACGCCTCCGCCGGCCGCAGCCCGGGCACCCGGGCGTCGCTCGCCGCCGCGGCCGTGTGCAACTGCACGGTCGCCAGGTCGAACGCCCGCTCCAACGGACCCGCGGTGACGTCCACGAACTGCATGCGGGCGTACGGGACGATGGACAGCCGCCGGACCAGCAGCCCGTGCCGGACCAGCAGGTCGTGCTCCCGTTCGGCGTACCCCCAGGCGTGCACCGCCCGGACGATGGTGACCGTCCGCCAGGCGGCCAGCAGCAGCACCACGCCGAGGGCGACGCCGGGCAGCCAGTGACCGGTGGCCGCCCAGGCCACGCCGAGCACCACCAGCGCCACGGCGAGCAGGATGCCGAGCCGGATCAGCTCCACCCAGATCAGGTCGCGGGAGATCGGCTGCCACCGGACGGTCTCCGGCCAGGGCTCCAGCGGGCCGGGCGGGGCCGGCGGCCGGCCGGCGGGGTCGTCACCGTTCACCGACGTGATCCGCTGCGCTCGTTCACTCTTCGAGGGTAGGCGATCCGGGCACCGCGACCACCTCGCGCAGGAAGCCACGCGCGTCGAGGAAGGCGCCGAGCGACGCCCGGTGCTCGACGCAGGCCAGCCAGGTCTTGCGCCGGTCGGGCTCGTGCAGGCGGGGATTGTTCCAGCGCAGCTCCCAGACGGCGGAGGCGCGACACCCCCGCGCCGAGCAGATCAGCGCCTCGTCAGCGGGAGTGGGAGTGGTCACCGGGGCGAGTCTAGGCCCGCACTCCGGGAGGTTTAGCGCCGGGCGGCCACGGGGGGAGCCGCCCGGCGACGGGGTGAATCGTACACACGCCAGTCCCTTTGTTGTCCACCCGTGTTCAGGGTTTTCCGTGCCGAGGGACGACGCGGCGAAAATCGTCCCTCTCCCGCCCTCGGCTCTCAGCCGGGCATGACAGTCTTGACACGCACCACGCTCGCGACGACGACCAAGCTGTGGAGGACCGGTGGCCCAGCCGACCACGCCCGACGCCCCGACCCCGACCGAGGCCGTGCCGGACGCGCCGCCCCCGGCCACGACCACCCCGGCGCAGGACGCCACCCTGCTCGAGCGGGCGCTGTTCGAGATCAAGCGGGTGATCGTCGGCCAGGACCGGATGGTCGAGCGGATGTTCGTCGCCCTGCTCGCCCGGGGCCACTGTCTGCTGGAGGGGGTGCCCGGCGTCGCCAAGACCCTCGCCGTGGAGACCCTGGCCAAGGTGGTCGGCGGCTCGTTCGCCCGGGTGCAGTTCACCCCGGACCTGGTGCCCGCCGACATCATGGGCACCCGGATCTACCGGCAGTCCAGTGAGAAGTTCGACGTCGAGCTGGGGCCGGTCTTCGTCAACTTCCTGCTCGCCGACGAGATCAACCGGGCCCCGGCGAAGGTGCAGTCGGCGCTGCTGGAGGTGATGAGCGAGCGCCAGGTGTCGATCGGCGGGGAGACCCACCGGGTGCCCGACCCGTTCCTGGTGATGGCGACCCAGAACCCGATCGAGCAGGAGGGCGTCTACCCGCTGCCGGAGGCGCAGCGGGACCGCTTCCTGATGAAGATCGTGGTGGGCTACCCGACCGATGCCGAGGAGCGGGAGATCGTCTACCGGATGGGCGTGGCCCCGCCGGAGCCGGCCCCGGTCTTCGACACCCCGGACCTGATCGCCCTGCAGCACAAGGCCGACCAGGTCTTCGTGCACAACGCGCTGGTCGACTACGCGGTCCGGCTGGTGCTCGCCACCCGAGCCCCCGCCGAGCATGGCATGCCCGACGTCGCCCAGTTCATCCAGTACGGGGCCAGCCCGCGCGCCTCGCTCGGCCTGGTCCGGGCCACCCGGGCGCTCGCGCTGCTGCGCGGGCGGGACTACGCCCTGCCGCAGGACGTGCAGGACATCGCCCCGGACATCCTGCGCCACCGGCTGGTGCTCAGCTACGACGCGCTGGCCGACGACGTCCCGGCCGACCACATCGTGCACCGGGTGCTGTCGACCATCCCGCTGCCGGCGGTCGCGCCCCGGCAGCAGGCCTCGCCGCCGCCACCGGCCGTCCCGACCGGCGCCGGCTGGCCCGGGCAGCGGCCGTGACCCCACCCGCCCGGCTGCCGGCCACCGGCGACCGCTCCGGCGCCGTCCTCGCCCGGTTGCAGCTCATGGTCACCCGCAAGCTCGACGGGCTGCTCCAGGGCGACTACGCGGGCCTGCTGCCCGGCCCGGGCAGCGAGGCGGGGGAGTCCCGCGAGTACCGCCCCGGCGACGACGTACGCCGGATGGACTGGCCGGTCACCGCCCGGACCACGATGCCGCACGTCCGGCGTACGGTGGCCGACCGGGAGCTGGAGACCTGGCTGGCGGTGGACCTCTCGGCGAGCCAGGACTTCGCCACCGCCGGGCCGCTCAAGCGGGACCTGGTGGTCGCCGCGGCGGCTGCCCTGGCCCACCTGACCGTGCGCGGGGGCAACCGGATCGGCGCGGTGGTCGGCACCGGCGCCGGGACTCCCGGGCAGACCGGCCGGTGGCGTGGCGCACCCCCGGTCACCGGTCCCGGGACCATGGTGCGGCTGCCGGCCCGGTCCGGCCGCCGGGAGGCCCAGGGCCTGCTCCGGGCCATCGCCGGGACCGAGATCCGCCCCGGCCGCCTCGACCTCGGCGCGCTGGTCGACATGCTCAACCGGCCACCGCGCCGGCGCGGGGTGGCCGCGGTGATCTCCGACTTCCGCGCACCGCCCGAGCAGTGGGGCCGGCAGCTCCGTAAGCTGCGGGTCCGGCACGACGTGCTGGCCGTCGAGGTGGTCGATCCCCGCGAGCTGGAACTGCCCGACGTGGGGGTGCTGCCGGTGGTCGACCCGGAGACGGGGGAGGTGCACGAGGTGCAGACCGCCGACCCCCGGCTGCGTCACCGGTACGCCGCGGCGACGGCCGCCGAGCGGGCGGCGGTCGCCGCCGAGCTGCGCGCCGCCGGTGCGGCTCACCTGCGGCTGCGCACCGACCGAGACTGGCTGCTGGACATGGTGCGGTTCGTCGCCGCGCAACGGCACGCCCGTACCCGAGGGACGACCCGATGATCCGTTTTCTGCAACCGTGGTGGCTGCTGGCCGTGCTGCCGGTGCTCGCCCTGGCCGCCGCGTACGTCTGGCGGCAGCTGCACCGCCGGACGTACGCGATGCGGTTCACCAACGTGGACCTGCTGCGGACCCTCGCCCCGAAGGGGTTGGGCTGGCGGCGGCACGCGGCGGCCACCGCGTTCCTGCTCTGCCTGCTGGTGCTGGCCACCGCGCTGGCCCGCCCGGCGGTGGACACCCGGGAGCCGCTGGAGCGGGCCACGGTGATGCTCGCTATCGACGTGTCGCTGTCCATGCAGGCCGACGACGTCGCCCCGAACCGGCTGGAGGCCGCCCAGGAGGCGGCCAAGCAGTTCGTCGGGGAGCTGCCGGAGAGCTACAACCTCGGGCTGGTGTCCTTCGCCAAGTCGGCGAACGTGCTGGTCCCGCCGACCAAAGACCGGGGGGCGGTGACCACCGCCATCGACGGGCTCGTGCTGGCCGAGGCGACGGCAACCGGGGAGGCGGTCTTCACCTGCCTGGAGGCGATCCGCTCGGTGCCCGCCGACGGCGCGGCCGGCATCCCGCCGGCCCGGATCGTGCTCCTGTCCGACGGGTACCGGACCGCGGGGCGGTCGGTGGAGGAGGCGGCCGGGGCGGCGCAGGCGGCGAACGTGCCGGTCTCCACCATCGCGTTCGGCACCGACTCGGGTCAGGTCGACATCGGTGGTCAGCTCCAGCGGGTGCCGGTGGACCGGATGGCGCTGTCGCAGCTCGCGGAGACCACCCAGGGCTACTTCTACGAGGCCGCGTCGGTGAGCGAGCTGAAGCGGGTCTACCAGGACATGGGCAGCTCGATCGGGTTCCGGACCGAGCCGCGGGAGATCACCCAGTGGTACGCGGGGATCGCGCTGCTGTTCGCCCTCTGCGCGGGGGCGCTGAGCCTGCTCTGGTCGTCCCGCCTGATCTGAGGCGGGACGGCCGGGGCCCGGCGGTGCGCCGGGACCGGGGCCCGGCCGGTGCGGTCAGTGACCGCCGCCAGCCAGGACGAAGAGGACGGCCACCCAGACGGCGGCGAGGGTGAAGCCCAACGGGGCGACGTAACGGCTCATGGGACAGCTCCGTGGCGACGGGACGGTCCGGGCGGCACGGGCCGGACCGTGGGGGTGGATCAGGACGTACGCACACGAAGTCGTGACCGGGGTGCTCCGCCGCGGGGCGGCCCGGGCGGGCCGCGCAGCACGGTCGCCCCGGACGGTGGCCGAGGAGACGGGCGATGCGGTGGGGCGGGAAGCTGGGTCAGCTGCGCTGACTGAGTCGTGGCTCAGCGGGGCTGACGGTCGGCCCGGCCACGACTGGGAGGATCGCTATCTCGCACAGCGATCACCTCCTGCGGTCGGCGGGGCCCGGAACGCGGGCGATCTTCCGGCCCGCAAACGAGATCATCGTACACCCGTCGCGCGCGGGGCGCGCACTCGGCCGACCGGTCGACGCACCCTGCCCAGGAGGGCCGTCGCGGGGCCCCGACGGGGTCCCGCGTTAGCGCTTACCTGCCGGTAACGCCTAGGCTCCGACCGACCGAGAGATCAGCTGAGCAGAGGGGGAAGCGTGGCCCGTACCGTGCTGGTGACCGGCGGAAACCGGGGGATCGGCCTGGCCATCGCGCAGGCCTTCGCCAAGCAGGGCGACCGGGTGGCGGTCACCCACCGCAGCGGCGACGCTCCCGAGGGACTGTTCGGCGTGAAGTGTGACGTGACCGACGCCGAGTCGGTGGACGCCGCCTTCACCGCCGTCGAGGCCGAGCTGGGCCCGGTGGAGGTGCTGGTCGCCAACGCCGGCATCACCGACGACACGCTGATCATGCGGATGTCGGAGGAGCAGTTCACCCGGGTGCTCGACACCAACCTGACCGGCGCCTTCCGCTGCGCCAAGCGGGCCTCGACGAAGATGCTGCGCGGCAAGTGGGGCCGGATGATCTTCGTCTCCTCGGTGGTCGGCCTCTACGGCGGCGTCGGCCAGGTCAACTACGCGGCGAGCAAGGCCGGCCTGGTCGGGGTGGCCCGCTCGATCACCCGTGAGCTCGGCAGCCGCAACATCACCGCGAACGTGGTCGCGCCCGGCTTCATCGAGACCGACATGACCGCGGCCCTCCCCGAGGAGCGGCGCACCGAATACCGCAAGTCCATCCCGGCCGGCCGCTTCGCCCAGCCGGAGGAGGTCGCCGCCGTGATCACCTGGCTCGCCTCGGAGGCGGCCGGCTACATCTCCGGCGCCGTCATCCCGGTCGACGGCGGCCTCGGCATGGGTCACTGAGAAACACGGAGGAATTGCGCAATGTCCGGACTGCTGGCCGGTAAGCGGCTGCTCGTCACCGGCGTCATCACCGACGCCTCGATCGCCTTCTCGGTGGCCAAGCTCGCCCAGGAGAACGGCGCCCAGGTCGTGCTCACCGGCTACGGCCGGCTCTCCCTGGTCGAGCGGATCGCCAAGCGGCTGCCCGAGCCGGCCCCGGTGATCGAGCTGGACGTCACCAACGCCGAGCACCTGGCCGGCCTCGCCGACAAGGTGCGCGAGCACGTCGACGGCCTGGACGGGGTGGTGCACTCGATCGGCTTCGCCCCGCAGAGCTGCCTCGGCGGCGGCTTCCTCGACGCGCCGTGGGAGGACGTGGCCACCGCGCTCCAGGTCTCCACGTACTCGTACAAGTCCCTGGCCATGGCGGCGCTGCCGCTGATGTCCGCGGGCGGCGCGGTGGTCGGCCTCACCTTCGACGCCACCAAGGCCTGGCCGGTCTACGACTGGATGGGCGTGGCCAAGGCCGGGCTGGAGTCCGCCTCCCGCTACCTGGCACTGCACCTCGGCAAGCGGCGCATCCGCAGCAACCTGGTCGCGGCCGGGCCGCTGCGCACCATCGCCGCCAAGTCGATCCCGGGCTTCGAGCAGTTCGAGGACGCCTGGGCCGAGCGCGCCCCGCTCGGCTGGAACCTCACCGACCAGGAGCCGGCCGCCCGCGCCTGCCTGGCCCTGCTGTCGGACTGGTTCCCGGCCACCACCGGCGAGATCGTCCACGTCGACGGCGGGTACCACGCGATCGGCGCCTGAGGTGCACGGAGGGGCCCCTTCTTGACGCCTCCGGCAGATCAGGGGGCCCCTTTCCACACCCGCACCCAGGGGGCGTCGCATCCCCGTCCTGCTCGGCGGGGAAGAATGGAAGCCATGGCGTACGACGCGTTGGTGCTGGTCTCCTTCGGCGGCCCGGAGCGGCCCGAGGACGTGCTGCCCTTCCTGCAGAACGTGACCCGGGGTCGGGGCGTGCCGCCGGAGCGGCTCGCCGAGGTCGCCGAGCACTACCAGCGCTTCGGCGGGGTGTCCCCGATCAACCAGCAGTGCCGTGAGCTGCTCGCGGCGATCCGCGAGGACTTCGCCGCCAACGGCGTCGACCTGCCGGTCTACTGGGGCAACCGGAACTGGGACCCGATGCTCGCCGACACCGTGGCGCAGATGCGCGACGACGGGATCACCCGGGCCCTCGCCTTCGTCACCAGCGCGTACGGCGGCTACTCCTCCTGCCGGCAGTACCAGGAGGACATCGCGACCGCCCGGGCCGCGGTCGGCCCGGACGCCCCGCTGATCGAGAAGCTGCGCCAGTTCTGGGACCACCCTGGCTTCGTCGAGCCACACGTCGACGCGGTGCGGGAGGCGCTGGCGCAGCTCGACCCGGCCCAGCGGGAGACCACCCGGCTGATGTTCACCGCGCACTCGATCCCGGTCTCGGCGGCCGCCACCGCCGGCCCGCACGGCGGCCGGTACACCGCCCAGCTCGAGGAGACCGCCCGGCTGGTGCACGCCGCGGCCGCTCCGGACCTGCCGTACGACCTGGTCTGGCAGAGTCGCTCCGGCCCGGCGCAGGTGCCGTGGCTGGAGCCGGACGTCAACGACCACCTGGCCGCCCTCGCCGAGCAGGGCGTGACCAGCGTGGTGGTCAGCCCGATCGGGTTCGTCTCGGACCACCTCGAGGTGGTCTGGGACCTGGACACCGAGGCGCTGGAGACGGCCAAGCAGCTCGGCCTGGACTTCGTCCGGGCCGGCACCCCGGGCACCGACCCGCGTTTCGTGGCGATGGTCCGCGAGCTGGTCCTGGAACGTACCGCCCCGGACGGCGAGCGGCTGCGTCGCCGCCTCGGCGAACTGCCCACCTGGGACACGTGCCCGGCGCTGTGCTGCGTGCCCCCGGCCCGCCGGCCCTGAGCCCGACCGACCTCCGACACCCCTGGGGACGACACATGCATGACCGCAAGCCGGTGCAGAGCTGGCTCACCGACATGGACGGCGTGCTGGTGCACGAGGGCCAGCCGGTGCCCGGCGCGCCCGAGTTCATCCAGAAGCTGCGCGCCTCCGGCAAGCCGTTCCTGGTGCTGACCAACAACTCGATCTACACCCCGCGCGACCTCCAGGCCCGGTTGGCCCGGATGGGGTTGGACGTGCCGGAGGAGGCGATCTGGTCGTCCGCCCTGGCCACCGCCAAGTTCCTGGACGACCAGCGGCCCGGCGGCACGGCGTACGTGATCGGCGAGGCCGGGCTGACCACGGCCCTGCACGCGGTGGGCTACGTGCTCAGCGACTTCGCGCCGGACTACGTGGTGCTCGGGGAGACCCGGACCTACAGCTTCGAGGCGATCACCAAGGCGGTCCGGCTGATCAACGACGGCGCCCGGTTCATCTGCACCAACCCGGACGCGACCGGCCCGTCCGTCGAGGGCGCACTGCCGGCCGCCGGCTCGGTCGCCGCGATGATCTCCAAGGCGACCGGGGTGGAGCCGTACTTCGTCGGCAAGCCCAATCCGATGATGATGCGCTCCGCGCTGAACACCATCGAGGCGCACTCGGAGACCACCGCGATGATCGGTGACCGGATGGACACCGACATCCTCTGCGGTCTGGAGGCGGGGCTGGAGACGATCCTGGTGCTCACCGGGATCAGCAGCCGGTCCGAGGCGGAGCGCTACCCGTACCGGCCGTCGCGGATCGTCAACTCGGTGGCCGACCTGATCGACGAGGTCTGAGCCCGGGCCGCGCTCAGGGACGCAGCGGGGCGTTGCAGGCGGCCACCAGGGCCTGCCGGCAGGCGGTGGTCAGCGGGCGCAGCGCCGCGTCCCGCTGCTGTGCCTCGTAGGTGTTCACCGCCCCGCCCGGGGCGCTCTCCCCGGCCAGGGCGAGCACCCGGTCCAGCACCGCGGCCCGGGCGAAGAGTCGCCGGGCCCGCGGGTCGAACCCGGGCGGCAGGTCGGTGGCACCGTCGGGGCGGCGCAGCGCGGCCAGGGCGCCGGCCAACTCCGGCCGCCAGTGGGCCACGTCGAGCCGGGTCAGCGCGGCGGTCGTCTCGGCGAGCGCGGCCGCCAGCTCGGCCTCGGCCTCGGCGGCGCCGGGCACCGCCAGGGACGCCTTCGGCGCGTCGGCCGGCAGCGGGTAGACCCGCCAGAGCACGGTCTCCCAGGTCATCCCCGACCCGGAGGTGTGGGTGCGCACCTCCGGGACCAGGCCGAGCCCGCTGGCCACCACGGCCTCGCCGGCCAGCAGCGCCGCGCCGGCGAAGTCGCCCGGGCCGGGCAGCCCGCGCGGGTCGCCCGGGGCGGGCAGCACCAGCCGGATCTCGTCCGGGGAGAGCTTGGCCAGGCTGGGCAGCGCCTCCCGCAGGGTGACGTCGGTCCAGGTGCCGGGGGCGTCCGCGACCAGGTGCTCCTCGTCGCCGGCGATCTGGTCGGCGACCTCGTCGAAGGGCACCAGGCCGGCGCGCCAGGCGCGTACCCAGGCAACGAACCGGCTCGACCGGCGCGGAGCCAGTGTGGCGGCGCCCGTTGCGGGGAGGGACATGCCGAAAAGGGTACGTGCTCGCCGCCGCCCCTGTCTCGGCTGCCGCTCCGGCGGCGTGACCTGCCCCCAACTACCCCCTTCGCCCCTTTCTGCGCCGCCACCGGGCCTGCCGGTCGGCGCGTCGCCGGGCGACGCGCCGACCCGGTGATTAGCGTGATCGACATGGCGGGGCGATACGACGGGGACGTGCTGACGGGAAACTGGCGGCGGCGGAAGGTCACCCCCGAGGTGGACGCCGAACCCGACCTCGTGGTCGAGGACGCCGAATCGGGGTTCTGCGGTGCGGTGGTCGGTTTCGAGGCCGGCGCGGTGGTGCTGGAGGACCGGCACGGCCGGCGCCGCAACTTCCCGCTACTGCCCGCCGCGTTCCTGCTCGACGGTCAGTCGGTCACCCTGCGCCGCCCGGCGCCCTCCCCGGTGCCCGCCGCCCGCCGACGGACAGCCTCCGGCTCGATCGCGGTCGACAACGTCCGGGCGCAGGTCGCCAAGGCCAGCCGGATCTGGGTGGAGGGCGTGCACGACGCCGCGCTGGTCGAGCGGATCTGGGGCGACGACCTGCGGATCGAGGGCGTGGTGGTGGAACCCCTGGACGGCATCGACGCCCTTGCCGCGGAGGTGCGCGCCTTCGCCCCGGGCCCGGGCCGCCGGCTCGGCGTGCTCGTCGACCACCTCGTGCCCGGCTCCAAGGAGAGCCGGATCGTGGCGACGGTGACCTCGCCGCACGTCCTGGTCACCGGCCATCCGTACGTGGACGTGTGGCAGGCGGTGCGGCCGGCGGCGCTGGGCATCCCGGCCTGGCCGGTGGTGCCGCCGGGGCGGCGCTGGAAGGAGGGGGTCTGCGCGGCCCTCGGGGTGGCCGAGCCGGCGGAGATGTGGCGGCACATCCTGTCCAAGGTGGACAGCTTCGCGGACGTCGAGACGCCGTTGATCAACGCCATGGAGCGGTTGATCGACTTCGTCACCGAGCCCGCGTAGCGACTGGGGCTGGTGGCGTCAGGCCGCCGACAGCAGGGCGTTCGCGCGCGCGAGGACGGCGTTCAGGACGCGCCCGGCGATCGTCAGCTCCGCCTCGGGCAGGTCGCCCCACAGCTTCGGCGTGATCTGATTGATCGTTTCGCGGACCTCGCGCCACTGCGCCTCCCCCCGTTCGGTGGCGGCGATGGTGTTCCCGGTCGTGCGCACCAGACCGGCGGCGGCCAGTTCCGCGACGCGCCGGCGGGCATCGGCCTCGTCGACCTTCAGGGCGTCGGAGATCCGCGCGAGGAGCGCGTCGCCGGTCAGGGTGCCACCGCTGGTGACGGTGAGCGTCAGCGTGACCCACTGCGGCTCGGTGATGCCGGTGCCGGCCAACTGGCGGTCCAGGAGGGCGTTGAGCGCCTTCTCCGTGCGGCCGATGAGCTGCGGGCCGAAGGTGGTCGGAGCGTCGGTGCTGCGGGTCATCGGGAATCTCCTCGGGTATGGTCCGGGTGCGCCGCGAATCGTTCGTGTCACTAACGTTCGGGATGACGTCGACGCTAATTCGTTAGTGCGACTAACGCAAGGATAGGATCGTGCCGTGAGCGACAGCACGCCCGCCGGCGCCGCCGAGCCGCAGACCGGCGCGAAGCGGCTGCGGGACCTGCGCACCCGCCTGCTCTCCCTAGCCGCCATGCACTCCGATCGCCGGGTCAACGCGGAGTTGGCCCGGGCGGACGCCCGCAAGTGGCACTACGCCGTGCTCGCCACGCTGGACGAGTTCGGCCCGGCCAGCCAGGCGCAGCTCAGCCAGCGGACCGGCATCTACCGCAGCGACCTCGTCGCCGTCATCACCGAGCTGACCGGTCGCGGGCAGGTGGAACGTGCACCCGATCCGGCCGACCGGCGCCGGAACGTCATCACCCTCACCCGGGCGGGGCGGGGGCAACTTCGCAAGCTGGACGAGTTGCTGGCCGGGGTGGAGGACGAGGTCTTCGCCCCCCTGACCCCGCCGGAGCGCCAGCAGCTCACCCGCCTGCTCGGCGCCCTGGTGCGCCATCACGACCCGCAGATGTGACCCCCCGACCGCGCTCAGGGCTCCTGGTCGGGAGTGCGGGTGAAGACGAAGGTGGCGATGTCCAGGGCGACCGGGTGACCGGACTCGTCGCGGAGGACGGTGAGGATCTCGCCGTCCTGGGAGCCGGAGCGGCCCCGCCAGCGGTCCGGACCCTCCGGGGTGAACCGGAGCGCCGGCCGGCCGGCCGTGCCGGCGAGCAGGTCACCGGTGGGGTCCGGGCGGAACTCGTACTCGATTCCCATCCACCACCAGCGGCCGGTCAGCTCGGCGAGATCGGCGGCGGGCTCCCCGGCCGGGCGCCATGGGGTGGGCGGGGTCGGCTCGGCGTCCAGCACCAGGGTGAGCACCTCGCGGGCCAGCCCGACGATGTGGTGCCCGCGGCTGAGTCCGTACGAGTTGGCGAAGTCGACCACGGCGGTGCGGCTGGGCCGGTGCACCGCGAGACCGGCGACGTACCCGGGCATCGAGCCGCCGTGACCCACGTACACCCGCTCGCCGACCCGGTAGAGCTCCACACCCAGGCCGTGCCCACCGGTCCAGGAGTCCAGATCGCTGATCACCACCGGGGCGCACATCTCGGTGAGCGTGGCCGGGGCGAGCACGTCCGGGGCCGGGTCGGCCAGGAACGCCGCCCAGCGGCTCAGGTCCGCGACGGTCGACCAGAGCTGGCCGGCCGGCGCCATCGCCCCGGTGTCGGTGCGCGGCTCCTCGCGCAGCGTGTCGTGCCAGGGGTGCACCACGTAGCCCCGGGCGTACGGCTCGGTCGGGTGGTACGTGGTCCGGTGCATGCCGAGCGGTTCGAGGATCCGCTCGCGGAGCAGCTCGGCCCAGGGTGTCCCGGTGACCCGCTCCAGCACCCCGCCGAGAAGCCCGTACGCCAGGTTGGAGTAGTGGTAGACCAGGTGCGGCGGGTGGGCGATCTTCTCCGGCGTCAGCCCGGCCACAAGGGTGGCCAGGTCGGCGCCCTCGGTCCGCTCCCACCACTGCCCGTCCGGCTCGCGCTGCAGGCCGCTGGCGTGCCCGAGCAGTTGCCGCAGGGTGAGCTCGCCGACCGGGGTGCCGGGCAGGTGCTTGTCCAGCGGGTCGTCGAGGGCGAGCCGGTCGGCGTCGCGCTGCTGCATCACCAGCACCGCGGTCATGGTCTTGCTGATCGAGCCGATCCGGTACTGCAGGTCCGCGTCTGGGCTGGGGTGGTCGCCGGCGACGGAGAGGTGGGCGAGACCGCCGTCCCGGACCACCCCGAGGGCGAGCGAGGGTCCCCGTCCCTCGGCCTGCGTCCGCGCGACCAGCGCGTCGATCCGTCGGGCGGTCTCGGGCAGCAGGGCCATGGTCGTCCTCCTCGGTGCTGGTCGGCGCGGTGCCGAGCTTAGGAGATCATCTCGGGGTCGTCGCCGCGTGCGTCGGCGTGTCACGATCGTGGGGTGGACGCCGTGCTGTGGATCGTGCTGGGTGTGGTGCTGGCGGTCGCCGAGATCTTCACGACGACCCTTTTCCTGATCATGTTCGCGGCCGGGGCGTTCGCCGCCGCCGGGGCCGCCGCGCTCGGCGCCCCGGTCGGCCTGCAGGCGCTGGTCTTCGCCGTGGTCTCCGCGCTCTGCGTGGCGGTGGTCCGGCCGGTCATCCAGCGGCACGCCCGCTCGGCGCTGGAGAGCGGCGAGCAGCCGTTCGGCGTCGAGGCGATCGAGGGCGCGACCGCCCTGGTGCTGGAGCCGGTGGACGCCGAGCGGGGCATGGTCAAGATCGACGGTGAGTTGTGGACCGCGCGGGCGTACGACGCGACGCGGAGTTACGCCGTAGGTGAGCGGGTGCAGGTGATAAAGGTCCGGGGCGCCACCGCCCTGGTCTGGCAGGACGACATTTCCACCCCGGGCGAGCTGCCCGAAGGGAAAAGGTGAACGGTATGGAAGTTGCAGCGGTCCTGTTGATCGCCGTGGCGGTGATCGTCGTGGTGACGCTGGTCAAGGCGGTGCGGATCGTGCCGCAGCAGCGCCAGGACGTGGTGGAACGACTGGGGAAGTACAAGCGGACCTTGAGCCCAGGGCTCAACCTGCTGGTGCCGTACGTCGATGCGGTGCGCACCAAGGTCGACATGCGGGAGCAGGTGGTCAGCTTCCCGCCGCAGCCGGTGATCACTTCGGACAACCTCGTCGTCTCGATCGACACGGTGCTCTACTTCAAGGTGGTCGACTCGGTCCGCGCCACCTACGAGATCTCCAACTTCCTGCAGGCCATCGAGCAGCTCACCGTCACCACGCTGCGCAACGTGATCGGCTCGCTGGACCTGGAGCGGGCGCTGACCAGCCGCGAGGAGATCAACCGCCACCTCTCCGGGGTGCTGGACGAGACCACCGGCCGGTGGGGGATCAAGGTGACCCGGGTCGAGATCAAGGCGATCGAGCCGCCGCCGAGCATCCGTGACTCGATGGAGAAGCAGATGCGCGCCGAGCGGGACCGCCGCGCCGCGATCCTCAACGCCGAGGGCCTCAAGCAGTCGCAGATCCTCACCGCCGAGGGTGAGAAGCAGGCCGCGGTGCTGCGCGCCGACGGTGACCGGCAGGCCCGGATCCTCCAGGCGGAGGGTCAGGCCAAGGCGATCCGTACCGTCTTCGACGCGATCCACCAGGCCAACCCGAGCCAGAAGGTGCTCGCCTACCAGTACCTCCAGGCGCTGCCGCAGATCGCCAACGGCTCGGCGAACAAGGTCTGGATCGTGCCGGCCGAGCTGACCAAGGCCCTGGAGGGGATGGGCGGCGCGCTGGGCGGGCTGGCCGGCATGGTCGGCGACGTGCCCTCCCCGGAGGCCAACAAGGGGGCCGGCGAGGTGGAGCGGGAGGCCGCCGAGGCCGCGCATGCCGCCGCCACCGCCGCCCAGGAGATCCACGACGAGGTACGCGTCGCCGAGGCGCAGGCCACCGGCGGCAACGCCCCGCAGGGGCTCCCGGCCCCCGAGCCGGTCGCCCCGGAGAGCCTGCTCAACGACCCCTCGGACCGGCGCGAACGGGGCTGATCCCGGACGTCCCCGGTCCGGGACGGCAAATACGAGAAAGCCTCATACGGCGCCCCGGCGCCTGCCACGATCGGTCTGAGGACGGGTGGTGAGCAGGAGCCGGGGCGCCTTCGCGCGTCCCGCGCCGCCCGCGGGCGGAGCGAGGTGACGCATGAAGGATCCGGCGAACCGGCTGTTCTCCAAGGAACTGCTCTCCAAGGAACTGTTCTCCAGAGAACCGGTCCCCGGCGCGCACGACCCCGCCGGACCGCTCGGCACCCGGCGTACCGGGGGCGGGTTCGGGGTGCTGCCGTTCGTCTCCGAGCCGGGCCGGGGCGCCCCGGCCACCGACGCCAGCTGGGCCTGGTCGGTACGCCGGTTCGCCCGCGCGGCGGTCTGGCTGCTGCCCGCGTACGCGATCCTCTACGGCCTGGTGGCGATGGCCAGCGATGGCGGGGTGGGCAACGACCCCTACCCGGCCGACGGGCGGCCGCTGTACCTGGTGAGCTGGGTGGCCGCGGTCTGGCTCGGGCTGCTCGCGCTGCTGGCGCTGACCGGGCTGCTCGCCGCCACCCGATGCCGACGGGTGGCCCTCGCCGGGCTGCTGTCCAGCATCGGCGGGATGGTGCTGATGCTGCCCTTCGCCGGGCTGGCGGAGCAGGCGCCGGTCTTCGGCCTCACCGCGCGCAGCATCGTCCTGTTCGGGGCATTCTGGTACAGTCTGGGCTGGTTCCTCACCGGGTGGTCGGTCGCCCGGTCCGGGATGTTCGCCTACGGGGACGGGATCATGCTGATGATCGCCGCCCCGCTGCTCGGCCTGGGCGGTGCGCTGATCGGCTCGCTGCAGACCTTCGGCGCGATCTTCACGCTGATCGCCGGCATCGGCATCGGCTACCGCTCGGGGCGACTGGTCCCCGCCATCATCGCCCGCGACGCAGCGGCCGCCAGCGTCACCGCCACGCCCGCCCCGCCGCCCAACGGCCCGCTCCCCAGCTGACCTTTCCGCCCCGCCGCGCCGATCGCGAGGTTTACCGGACGGGCGATAGCTGAGAGGTCGCCGTGAGGTAACTGACAGTTGGCTGGCGGAGTGGCCGGTTGGTGGCATTCGCGGCAATCCTGGAGCCCATGCCGTCTTCCCGGTCGCCGCTGTCGCGGCTCTTCACCGTGCTGCTCGCCGGCCTCCTCGCCGGCCTGGTCGTCGCGGTCGCCGCCCTGCCCGGCAACCTGCTCGGCGGGTTCGTCACCAAGTCGGTGCTCGGCGCGTACGCGGAGCTGCCCGACGCGCTGCGCACCCCCGCGCAGCCCCAGCGCTCCTACCTCTACGCCAACGACGGCAAGACCCTGATCACCACGTTCTACGACGTCAACCGCACGGACGTGCCGCTCGCGGAGATCGCCCCGGTGATGCGGCAGGCGATCGTGGCCGCGGAGGACCGCCGCTTCTACTCCCACGGCGGCGCCGACCTGCGTGGCATCGCCCGCGCCCTGGTCGCCAACGTCAAGGGCGGCGGCACCGAGCAGGGCGGCTCCACCCTGACCATGCAGTACGTCCGCAACGTGCTCAAGACGGATCCCACCCGCAGTGCCGAGGAGCGGCAGGCCGCCACCGAGCAGACCGTCGGGCGCAAGATCCAGGAGATCCGGTACGCGGGCGCGCTGGAGAAGACCCTCAGCAAGGACGAGATCCTCAACCGCTACCTCAACATCGCCTACTTCGGCTCCGGCGCGTACGGCATCGCCGCCGCCAGTCAGCGCTACTTCGGCAAGGCCCCGGCCGACCTGACCCTGGGCGAGGCGGCCCTGCTCGCCGGCCTGGTCCAGTCGCCCGACGAGTACAGCCCGATCGACGGGGACAAGGACCAGGCCCTCGCCCGCCGGGCGTACGTGCTCGACTCGATGGCGCAGACCGGCGCGATCACCGTGCAGCAGGCCGCCGCGGCCAAGGCGGAGCAGCTGACCCTGCACCCGACCGCCCAGCCCAACGGCTGCACCGCGGTCGCCCAGGGCCACGACGACTGGGGCTTCTTCTGCGACTACCTGCGGCGTTGGTGGCTCGGCCAGCCGGCCTTCGGCAACACCGTCAAGGAGCGCGAGCAGGCGCTGCGCCGCGGCGGCTACACCGTGGTCACCTCGCTGGACCCGAAGATCCAGCAGACCGCCCAGCAGCAGGCCACCAAGGTCTACGGGTACGACAACAAGCGCGCCCTGCCGATCGCCGCGGTCGAGCCGGGCACCGGCCGGGTGCTCGCCATGGCCGTCAACCGGCACTACAGCCTCGCCGACAACCCGGCCGGGCAGGCCAACCACCCGAACACCGTCAACCCGCTGATCTCCGGCGGCGCCAGCGTCGACGGCTACCAGGCCGGCTCGACCTTCAAGCTGTTCACCATGCTCGCCGCGCTGGAGTCCGGCAAGCCGCTCGCCACCGGCTTCGACGCCCCGGCCAAGCTGCCCACCCGGTACGGCTCGGACGCGGAGGGCAACTGCGACGGCAAGTGGTGCCCGGCCAACGCCAACCCGGAGTGGATGGACGGCTACCGGATGATGTGGGACGGCTTCGGCCGCTCCGTGAACACCTACTTCGTCTGGCTGGCCGAGCAGGTCGGCGAGGACAAGGTGGTGGAGATGGCGCAGCGGCTGGGCATCACCTTCCGGGCGGACTCCGACGCCGCCTTCGCCAAGGACGACGCCGAGAACTGGGGCGCCTTCACCCTGGGCGTGGCCGCCACCACCCCGCTCGACCTGGCCAACGCGTACGCCACCGTCGCCGCCGAGGGGACGTACTGCTCCCCGCTGCCGGTGGTCTCGGTGACCGCGGCCAACGGCGAGAAGGTCGACGTCGGCCAGCCCTCCTGTAGGAAGGTGCTGGACACCGACGTGGCCCGGGCCGCCACCGATGCCGCCCGCTGCCCGGTCGGCCAGCAGTCCGCGTACGGGCAGTGCAACGGCGGCACCGCCACCGGGGTCGACCGGATCGTCGGCCGGCCGGTCGCCGGCAAGACCGGTAGCTCCGAGCAGAACGCCACCGAGACCTTCGTCGGCTTCACCCCGCAGGTTGCCGCCGCGGGCATCGCGGCCAACCCCGACGACTCGACCGACCTGGTCGGCTCCGCAGTGCAGGCCAAGGTGATCGATGGGGTCGCCCGGGTGATCCGGACCGCGGTCGACGGCAAGCCGGTGAAGGACTTCACCGCGCCCAGCGACCAACTGGTCGGCGACCCGCAGCGCCCCCAGCCCAAGCCGGAGCCGCAGCCGACCCCGCAGCCCCGGCAACAGCAGCAGCAGGACCGAGGCCTCCCGCAGGACCTCCTGCGCTGGCTCCAGGGCCGCGGCCGCGGCTGAGTAGTGAGGAAGGGGCCCCTGCTATGCCGGACGCGTTGACAAGAGGCCCCTCCTTACCGCCCCGGCCCGCCGTGCTGAAGCGGGCGGGGGCCGACGCGGAACATGCCGGTCATGTCGTCGTGCACGGCGTACCCGAAGCGGCGGTAGAGGCTGACCGATCCGCCGGCCGCGAACAGGCCGACGAAGGTGCGCGACGAGGCCCGGCCGGCGATCCACTCCTCCAGCCGGGCGAGGATCGCCGCGCCCACCCCGCGCCGCTGCCGCTCCGGAACCACCGCCAGGTCCTGCAGGTAGTAGTAGATCGCCCCGTCGCCGACCAGCCGGCCCAGCCCGATCACCCGGTCGCCCTCGACCGCCACCACGGCGTGCAGCGAGGCGGCCAGCGACGCCGGGATCGCCGCCGCGTCGTACGCGTCGGTCCACCCGACCGCCGTGGTCACGGCGACGAACTCCTCGACCGTCGGTAGCCGGTCCTCCAGGCGGTACTCCACGTCCGGAATCTAACGTGGGGCGCGCCCGACCAGGGGCGACACCACCCGGTCCAGCGCCGCGGCCACCTCGGCCGGGTCGCCGTCGCCGTCGACCACCACGAACGACCCGAACTCCGGCAGCGCCTGGTAGGCGGCGTCCAGCGCGCGCAGGTGCGCCAACTCCTCGGTGTCGATGCCGCGTTCCGCCACCCGCCGCTGCGCCACCGCCGGCGAGGTCGCCAGGAAGCAGACCACCGTCGGGCGCGGGAAGATCCGGTACGCCGCGCGCACCGGCCGCCGCCCCCGGTCACCGCGGGCCGCCATGATCACGTACTGGCACCAGGTCCACCGGTCCAGCACCGCGGTCCGGCCGGTCAGCCGGGCCACCAGCACCGTGCGGGCCATCGCCACCGCGCGGACCGTCGCCTCCAGCGCCGGATAGAGGGTACGGCCGAACAGCGCCACCCCGTCGCGCCGGCCGAGCGCCCGGGCGAGCCGGTTCCACAGCGGCCGGCCGCCGGCGTTCTCGAAGTACGTCGCCGGCACGCCCTCGGCGGTCAGCCGCCGGGCGAGGGCTCGGGCCTGGGTGCTCTTGCCGGAGCCGTCGACACCGACCAGGGCGATCATCACGGGGCGGGCCACGAAACCGGACGGTAGCGGGCCCGGGCAAATCTCCTCGGAAGAAGGTGGGCCGGGCTGTCGGATCCGGTCGGGCGGCTCCGACCCACCGGTGAGCACGCCCGCCGGGGGGCGCCACCGAGCAGGAGGACACCATGCGCAAGCTCGTCTACTGGGTGCACCAGTCCGTCGACGGTTTCATCGAGGGGCCGAACGGCGAGTTCGACTGGCCGGCCATGGGGCCGGAGCTGTCCGCGCACTCCTTCGAGCTGACCGACCGCGCCGACGCCTTCCTCTACGGCCGCAAGGTATGGGGTCTGATGTCGTGGTACTGGCCGCGCGCCGAGCAGATCTCGCAGGACCCGCACGACCTGAAGTTCGCCCCGGTCTGGCAGCGGACCCCCAAGATCGTCATTTCCCGCACCCTCGAGAACGCCGAGTACGACGCCCGGGTGATCGGTCGCGACCTGGCCGCCGAGGTCGCGGAGCTGAAGGCGCAGCCGGGCCGGGAGCTGCTGCTCACCGGCGGCTCCGGCGCGGCGGCGGCACTGACCGCGCTGGGCCTGATCGACGAGTACCAGGTGGTCGTGCACCCGGTCGTGCTGGGCGGCGGCACCCCGGTCTTCCCCGACAAGGAGCGCCTCGACCTGCGGCTCGTGGAGACCCGGAGCTTCGACGGGAAGTCGGTGCTGCTGCGCTACGAGCGGGCCTGAGGTGGGTGGGGCAGCCCCGGCCAGGCAGAATCGTGCGGTGCCCGTCCACGAGATCACCGACCCCGACGACGGCCGGATCGCCGACTACCGTGCGCTGACCGACGTCGAACTACGTACCCGGTGGGAGCCGCCGCACGGCCTGTTCATCGCCGAGGGGGAGCTGGTGCTGCGGCGCGCGCTGCGGGCCGGCTACCCGGCCCGGTCGTACCTGGTCGACGCCAAGCGGGTGGACCAGCTCGCCGACCTCGACACCGGCGACGCCCCCGTCTACGCGGCCACCCCGGAGGTGCTCGAGCGGGCCACCGGCTTCCACGTGCACCGGGGCGTGCTCGCCTCGTTCCACCGCAAGCCGCTGCCGAGCGCCGCCGAGGTGCTGGCCACCGCCCGGCGCGTGGTGATCCTCGAGGACGTCAACAACCACACCAACCTCGGCGCGATCTTCCGGGCCGTGGCCGCGCTGGGCGTGGACGCGGTCCTGCTCTCCCCGACCTGCGCCGACCCGCTCTACCGGCGCAGCGTCCGGGTCAGCATGGGGGAGGTCTTCGCCATCCCGTACGCGAAGCTGGAGCCCTGGCCGGAGGCGCTCGCGCAGGTCCGGGCGGCCGGTTTCACCGTGCTGGCGATGACGCCGGCGCCGGACGCGGTGCCGATCCAGCGGCTGGACGCGACCCAGCGGGCCCGGGCGGCGCTGCTGATGGGGGCTGAGGGCGCCGGCCTGACCGGGGCGGCGATGGACGCCAGCGACGTCCGGGTGGTCATCCCGATGCGGCGCGGGGTGGACTCGCTGAACGTCGCCGCCGCCACCGCCGTGGCCTGCTGGGAGCTGGGCCGCGACGACCCGCTCTGACGCCTAGGACGGCGGCGGCCGGCGTCGGCGGTACGGCCGGTCGGTTCTCGTGGTTGGGGATGACGCAGGGTAACGTGTCGCCCGTGTTCCCTACCGTCCGTGAGGTGCTCGCCCTGGTGCCGGTGCGCCACGGCGCGCCCCGGCTGGTCGCCGGGGACGCGGGACTTGACCGGCCGGTCCGCTGGGTGCACGTGGCCGAGGTGCCGGACATCGCCACCCTGCTCGGCGGCGGTGAGCTGGTGCTGACCACCGGGATCGGGCTGCCGGCCGACGACGCCGGGCTGCGGGCGTTCATCGGCGACCTGGCCGACGTCGGGGTGTCCGGGCTGGTGGTCGAGCTGGGCCGCCGCTACGTGAGCGGGGTCCCCCGGGTGATGGCGGCGGCCGCGGAGCGGCGCGGGCTGCCGCTGGTCGAGCTGCGGCGGGCCACCCCGTTCGTGCGGATCACCGAGGCGGTGCACGCGCTGATCGTGGACGCCCAGCTCACCGAGCTGCGCGCCACCGAGGAGATCCACCAGCGGTTCACCGAGCTCTCCGTGGAGGGGGCCGGTCCGGCCGAGGTGGTCCGGCAGGCCGCCGAGCTCTCCGGGTGTCCGGTGGTGCTGGAGAACCTATCCCGGCAGGTGCTCGCGTACGACCCGGCGGGGGAGAGCGCCGAGCTGCTGCTGGACGGCTGGGAGCAGCACTCCCGGCGGATCCGGCCGGCCGGGCGGACCGCGTACGACCCGGACAGCGGCTGGCTGGTCACCACGGTCGGCGCGCGCGGCCAGGACTGGGGGCGGCTGCTGCTGCGCTGGCCGGCCGGCGGTGAGCTGACCACGAGCGGCCGCGCCCCCGCGCTGGTCGACGGTGACCATCCGGCACCGGAAGCCGGCTCATCGGGTGCCGCTGGGCCGGAGGCGGCAGCCGACCGTCGACCGGTGCCGGCCGACCCCGCCGACCCGGTCACGGACCCGCGGCCGTTCGCCGCCGCGCCGCCGACCCGGCTGACCATCCTCGTCGAGCGCGCCGCCTCGACGCTGGCCCTGGGCCGGCTGATCCGGCGCGACGAGGAAGGGCTGGAACGGCAGATCCACCGCACCCTGCTCACCGCGCTGCTCGACCACTCCCGCCCGGTGGACGAGGTGGCGCTGCGGGCCAAGGCACTCGGTGTCACGCTCGACCGGCGGCACCTGGTCGGCGTGGTGGTCCGCCACCGGGCCGACGACCCGGAGGCCGGCGAACCCGGCCCGGAGGCCGGTCCGGCCCGGCTGCGTGACCTCGCCGAGGCGGTCGGTCAGGCGCTGCGCGAGGCCCGGCTCACCGCCCTGACCAGCGCCGTCGACGACCATTCGGTGGGCGCGCTGCTCGCGCTCGCCGACCCGGCCGCCGAGGAGAAGGCGCTCGCCGCGTTCGCCGCCGCGCTGCGTCGGGTACGCCTCGACGCCGGCCCGGCCCGCCCGCCGGCCCCCCGTACCGCCGTCGCCCGGCCGGGCGACCCGGTAGTGGCCCGTCCGGTCGCGGTCGGCGCGAACCGGGTGCCGGAGGGCGGTTCCCGTCCCACGCCCGCCGGCGGCGTCATCCCCCGACCGACCGGTTCGACGGGCGTGATCATCGCGGCCGGTTCCGGGGTGGGCAGCCTGCGGGAGGCCGGGCGCTCGCTGGTGGAGGCGCGGCAGATCGCCGAGGCGGCCCGCCGGGACCGCCGGGACCTGCCGATCTTCCGGCTGCCGCACGTCGGGCTGGCCGGCCTGCTGCACCTGCTGCGGGACGAGCCGCGCCTGCAGACCTTCGTCGAACGGGAACTCGGCGCGCTGCTGGCCTATGACGCCCAGCATCCACGCGAGCAGCTGCTCGGCACCCTGCGGGCGTACCTGGAGCAGGGCCGGAACAAGTCGGCGGCGGCCGCCGCGGCGCACCTGTCCCGGCCGGCGTTCTACGAGCGGCTGGCCCGGATCGGCCGCATCCTCGACGTCGACCTGGACTCGGTCGAGGCGTGCCTCTCCCTCCACGTCGCCCTGCTCGCCCTGGACGCCGTCCGCGCCCCCTGACCCACCTGTCAGGTGAGGGCGGTGAGGGCCTTGGCGTAGGGGGCGGGGACGTAGTTCGGGCCTCCGGGGGTGAAGACGTCGGAGGTGGCCGCAGCGGTCCAGGCGGTGTCCGGCAGCGCCTCGACCAGGGCGCGGACCACCGGGGCGGCACGCCACTGCTCCTGCTGGGCGAGCAGGCTCAGCGCCACCACCGACTCCTCCACTTCGCCGACGCACTCGAACGGCTTGTGCCCGTCCACGCCGAGCAGCTCCCGGTAGCCGGGGATCTGCGTGGTGTCCGCGAGCAGGTCGCCGCCGAAGATGTGGGTGATCCGCTCCCGGGACATGAACGGGGCCATGGCCAGGAAGACGAACCGGCACTTCGGGCAGTCGCGGCACCACCGCTCGCTCGCGTCGCGCAGCTTGAACGCGGCGTTGCAGCTGGTCACCACGGCGTCGTACCGGTCGATCTCGGCGAACAGCCGGGCGATGTGCAGCTCGGAGAGCGACCGCAGCAGGGAGAAGTACGGCTCGGTGAGCCCGGCGTGCTCGGCGAGGGCGCCCCGCAGCAGCCCCTCCGCCTCGACGCCCTTGGACCACTGGTGGTTGATCTCGTGACCGTTCCAGATCAGGTTCGGGTCGGACGCCGAGCGCTCGTTGGACATCACCACCGGGCCGAGGCCGTGCAGCACGGCGGTGGCGACCGCGATCAGCGAGTTGATCGCGGTGACCGGGATGTGCCCGTTGCGCGCGCCCGCCGCGTTGAGGTCGAACAGCACCGGGTCGATCCGCCGCCGGGCCGCGAGGGGCACCAGGTCGGACGCCTCGTTCACCGAGATGATGACGTGGTTCGGGTTGACCGAGAAGGGCACCGGGTCGAAGCCGGCCCGGCGCAGCGCCTCCAGGCTGACGATGGAGTCCTTGCCGCCGCCGACCGCGGAGAGCGGGCGCCGGTCCGAGTCGTCGTACACCCGGGGCGGGGCGACCTCGCCGGCCGGCACCTCCGGGCGCAGCTCCAGCACGTGCGGGAGCTGGTTGCGGTACGCGTACTCGGCGAGGCCCTTGGTGTAGACGGCGGTGACGAACTCGACGGCGGCCGTGCCCAGCGGCGTCGGCAGCACCAGCCGGGGCGGCGCGGCGGTCTTGTAGTAGCTGACCCCGGCGACGACGTGCAGCAGTTCGAGGACCCGGTTGACGGTGGCCGCGGTCTCGTCCGACACCGGCTCGGCCGGCACCGGGAAGGTGATCACCTCGGTGAACCGCTGCTCGCCGTGGGGGCCGGTGAGGGCGTAGTCGAACAACGCCTCGCCGGTGGCGAAGTCGATCGAGTAGGACGGGAAGGTGAAGGCGTCCATCCGCCGGAGCTGCTCGTTGGGCACACGCCATACTAGGCCCTGGTTCGTCCGGCCGTGTCCGGCTGCGTCGGACCACGCCCGCCGACCGCCCGTCGCAACCCCCGAGGAGAGCCTGTGCGCCTGTCTGATCTGCGCGGACGTCACGTCGCCGTCTGGGGAGCCGGCCGCGAGGGCCGGGCCGCGGTGACCGCGATCGCCGCGCACGGCCCGGCCGACCTGGTGGTCGTCGACGACAGCGCGAACTTCCTCACCCTGCCCTGGGAGGGCCCGCTCGCCGAGGCCGCGCCGCTGGTCACCGGGGAGGAGGGCTTCGACCGGCTGGCCGCCGCCGAGGTGGTGGTCCGTTCGCCGGGCGTGCCGAACACCCACCCGTGGATGGTGGAGCTGCGCCGGCGGGCCGTCACCGTCACCCAGGGCAGCGCGCTCTGGATGGCCGACCACGCCGATCGGACCGTGGGCGTCACCGGCAGCAAGGGCAAGAGCACCACCTCCAGCCTGATCAGCCACCTGCTGACCGCGATGGACCGGCCGAACGTCTTCGGCGGCAACATCGGCGTACCGCTGCTCGACCTGCCCGAGGCCGAGCTGTACGTGCTGGAGCTCTCCAGCTACCAGTGCGCCGACCTGACCGACTCGCCCCGAGTGGCCGTGGTCACCGCGCTCTTCCCGGAGCACCTCGACGCGCACGGCGGGGAGCGGGAGTACTACCAGGACAAGCTCAACCTGATCGCGCACGGCCCGCACACCGTGGTGGTCAACGGCACCGACCCGCGGCTCGCGCTGGAGCTGGGGGACCGGGCGGCGGTGCGGGCCGGCCTTCCGGACGCCACCCACGTGGCGTCCGGACCGGACGGCGCCCCCTGGTTCCACCTGCGGGACACCCCGCTCTTCCCGCGCGCGGTGCTGCCGCTGGTGGGCCGGCACAACGAGGGCAACCTCTGCGTCGCCCTCGCGGTGCTCGACGCGCTCGGGGTCGACGTGGCCGGTCGCAAGGACAGCCTCGCCCTGGCGGTCGCCGAGTTCCAGGGGCTCGCCCACCGGCTGACCGAGATCTCCGACCCGTCCGGCCTCACCTTCGTCGACGACACCCTGGCCACCAGCCCGTACGCGGCCATGCACGCGATCGACGCCTACGAGGGGCGGTCGCTGACCGTGATCGTCGGCGGCACCGACCGGGGGCTGGACTACACCCCGCTGCGGGACCACCTGGCCGAGCGGGAGATCACCGTGATCGGCATTCCGGACAGCGGCCCGCGGATCGTGGCGGCGCTCGCCGGGTTGCCATCGGTGCGCACCGAGCTCGCCGAGGACCTGGTCGCCGCGGTGGGTTTGTCCCGCAAGCTCACCCCGGCGGGCGGGGTGGTGCTGCTCTCCCCGGCCGCACCGAGCTACGGCCAGTTCCGCAACTTCGAGCACCGCTCCGAGGTGTTCGCCCAGGCGGTCGCCGACACCGCCCGCTGAGCCAGGAGACCACGCCCGTCCGGCCGCTGCGTCCGCCGGGGAGTCAGGGCAGGGCCGCGTGCAGGGCGCGCATCGACCGGATGGCCGAGCGGATCTCCTGGAGGTACCGCCCCGGGGTGAGGGTGGGTTCCGGCACCCGGGCCAGCCCGGTCAGCGCCGGATCCACCCCGACCGTGTCGATCCCGCAGCGGTACGGCACCGCGAGGGTGCGCAGCGCATCGCAGTGCTGGAACGGCACGTAGATCGGCGCGGTCACCATCAGCACCGGGTCGCCGGTGGCCAGCCGCACGTGCTCGGCCCAGAACCGCTGGGTGTCGGCGGTGTGCGCCCGGCGCCGGTCCGGCTCGCTGGACGGGGCGGCGAGCACCCGGACCGGAGGCAGGCCGGCGGGGCGGTAGGTGCGCGAGGACCAGGCCCGGTGCGGGTGGTCGGCGTCCTCGCCGGTCTCCTCGCTCGGCGCCGTCACCCCGAACGCGGCGCGCACCCCTGCGTCGAGGACGTCCACCTCGGTGGTGCAGCCGGACACCCCGGCGTCGGCGAGCAGCTGTGACTCGACCGGGGAGAGCGCCCGGAAGCTGCCCAGCACCGCCACCTCGCCCGCGATTCCGGCGACGGTCCGCACCAGGTGCGCGGCGTACGCGGTGCGCCGCAGGCAGGCGTGTGCCAGCCCGCCGAGCACCAGCAGGTGGGCGTACCCGGGCAGGGCCGGCGGGGCGGCCCGGACCAGGCCCAGCGCCTCCGCCGAGTCCAGCACGAGCCGGACCGTGGCCGGGTCGAAGGCCGGCTCGCGGGCCTCGGGGCGTTCCCGCCCTTCCCGGAAGTCCCAGTGCCGGGCGGAGAACTCGTCCAGCCCGGTCAGCACGGCCGGCACGTCCCCGGCCGGCCAGTCGCCACCGAAGTGTCCGACCAGGGCCCGCAGTGGCGGGGAATTCACCCAGGCCCGTACTCCCGCGGCGAGCTCACCGCCGGTCGTCCCCGCCGCGCCGGCCGGCAGCGCCACCTCCGTCGTCCGCACCGGCGGATGCTACCGCCGGTTGGTACGCCCACACCGGCCGTTGTGGATCGTGGCTACCCTGTTGGGCAAAGGGGATCGGGGGTTGCCGATGGCGGGTGACGTGGTGCGCCGACGTTCCAGGGGCCGGGCGGGATCCGCCGACGGCTTCGTCCGGCTGGTCGCGCACACCGACCCGGTCGCGTTGATCGGCATCACGCTCTCCGTCGTCCTGTCCGTGGCGCTCGACCTGACCAACGCCGCCACCGGGGTGGAGTCGTTGCTCGCCGGGCTGATGGGGATCACCATCTCGCTGCTGGTGGACTCGCTGGCCCGGGCCGAGCGCCGGTTTTACCTGCGGACGCTGCTGGACGGGCCGCCCTGGCTGGTCCGCACCACCCCGCAGCTCGCCGGCGCGGTACGCGAGGCGGCCGAGCGGCACGCCGGCACCCGGGTGGCCGCCGAGGCGCAGCGCCGCTACGACGAGTTCCGCCTGGAGGCGGAGCAGCTCGCCGCCGGCCGGATCATCCGGCGCGGCGACGACGACGAGGACCTGATCGGCGCCACCCGGGACTGCATCCGCGAGCTGATCGGGCTGACCAACGTGATGCCCCGGGTCAGCGGGGAGATGAGCTGGTGGCGGGGGGACGTCGGCCGGCGCTACTGGGAGGCGAACCTGGCCGCCCTGGCCCGGGGCGTACGGATCACCCGGATCTTCGTCTACGCCACGCTCAGCGACGAACTGTCCGACCTGGTGGAGCTGCAGCGTCGGGCCGGCGTCCGGGTGGGGCTGCTGCCGTTCGGCGCGGTCAGCCCGCACCTGCACGTCAACCTGGCAGTCTGGGACGGTTCGAGCTGCTGGGAGGCGAGGATGACCGCGCACGGCGAGATCAGCGAGAACCAGTTCTCGGTCAACCGGTCGGACGTCGACCGGCTCACCCGGATCTTCCGGCTCTGCGCCGACGTCGCCGCCTTCCGGGACTGAGCGGGGCCGGCCATGACGTGGAGCGCCGTGCTGCTGGTGACCGCCGTGGTCTGGGCGGTCAGCGTGATCCGCTCGGTCCGGGTGCGTGCCTTCGTCTACAGCCTGCCGCTGCCGATGACCCTCGCCCTGGTCACCACGGGCCACCGGGTGGACGGGGCGCAGCTGCTCGGGGTGGTCGGGCTCAACCTCTTCTTCGTCACCGTCGCGGTCGCGTACCGCCGGCTGCGCTGGCCGATCCTCCTGGCCGACCTGGCCGGGGTCGCGGCGTACGTGGCGTTGAGCGCCGCGGTGCTGGCGGTCCGGGTGCCGTTCGAGGCAGCGCTCGCCGGGACGGTGGCGCTCTGGGCGCTGACCATGGTGCTGCTGCTGCGCCGCCGCGCCGCCGCCGCGCCTGCGCCGGGGGAGAGCGGAGCCGCCGGCGGCGCCGGGTCCGACGAGCCGGCCGACGCCCGGCGGGACGGGCTCGCCGCGCCCGCCAGGCTGGTGGTGATCTTCGTCGGTGCGGTGCTCACCGGGCTGCTCGGCGAGGTGCTGCGCGGCATGGTGGTCACCTTTCCGTACTCCGGGGTGCTGGTCGCGGTGGAGGCCCGCCGCCAGCTCGCCGACTTCAGCCGGCACTTCGCCCGCAACAGCCTGGCCCTGATCGGCTTCCTCGCCGCCCACCACTACCTCCAGGACACCTCGGCGGCCGTCGCCCTGGCCGGCGGCTGGGCCGCCTTCGCGCTCCTCGCCGCCGCCCTGCACCTGCCGCGCCGCCGGGCCCGGCCGGCCGCCGAGCCGGCCGACGAACCCGCTGCCCGACTCCACCCCGGCCCCGCTGCGGAGCGAGCGAGCCTGCCACCCGCGTCGCCGCCCCGCCGGCCCGAAAGGCCCCCGCTGTCAGGCCACCCACTGCCGGGACGCGGCGGCTCCGCATAACCCGCCCCCCGCCAGACCGCACCCCCCCTTTCCGTGAATCAGCGCGGATCCTGGACCGCGAGGTCCGCGGGGTCAGGCCGCTGCGACCAGCTCCGCGATCCGGGTCAGCGGCTCGGCGTACGCGGGCCAGTCCAGGCCGTCCACAGTGCGCTGCGCCCGGCGGCGTACGCCGTCGACCGCGCCGGCCCGCTCGACGATCGCGCTCAGCACCTCCGCCGACCACTCGGGGCGGAGCAGGTCGCGCAGGGTGGTCACCTCGGGGCGCAGCAGCGCCAGCGCGCCGACCAGCGCGGCGGCCGCCCAGTTGGAAGTGCCGCCGACCAGCAGCGCCTCGCAGCCGACCACGCAGCGGATCTCCGCGCCCCGGTCGACCACCCGCTCGACCAGCTCGGCCGGCAGCCGGCCCATGCCCAGCTCGTTGCCGCCGTCACCGATGCCGACGCGGAAGGCGGGGCCGGCGGTGAAGAGCCGCTCGAGCGGGGCGGTGTGCCCGCCGATGTCGTCGCCGCGCATGTTCCGGGGCCGGCCGTCGGCGCCCGGGCCGACGCGTTCGCAGGCGATCACGTGCGACAGCCGCGCGTACCGGGGCAGCACGCCGGCGGCCCAGTCGTCGTACCCCCGCAGCGGCGCCACCTCGAGGGGCACGCCGGGCGCGCCGGCGGCGATGGCGGCCGCGACCACCGGCGCGCAGGGTGCGTCGGTGACCAGCCGGACCTGGCCGCCGAGCGCGCGGAGCGCGGCGGCCAGCTGCACCGCGCCGATCGGGCCGTCGGTCTCCGCGGCCGGTGGCTCGGCGGCCGGGATGAAGAACCCGGTCAGCACGGCGGCGTCGGGCGCGGGCCGGCCGGCGAGCGACCGGGCGGCGGTGAGCAGCCCGCCCGCCGCCGGTACGGCGAGCGCCTCGCTGCCCCGACCCACGTCGCGCGCGGCCACCCGGGCCAGCTCGGCGACGGCCTCCTCGACCCGCATGGCGTTCCCTCCCCGACAGCGGCGGACGGGCCCAGCGTAGGCGCGCCGGTCCAGTGGTGCCGTGCTGCGGATCGAGTGGCTGACCGGCCGTGCCACCAGCGGAAAGGTTGGTGTGGAGCGCATTCGGCTCCGGAAACCGCAACGGGGGCGGTTGACGCGGTGTCAGGCGGTCACGGTCGCTGCGCTACACAGTGACAGTTGTCCCTGTCACCACCCGGTGAGAGCGTGCGAGGACCAACCGCCGCTGAAGGGTGCGACCATGACCTCCGACGACCTGCTGGCCCGACACCGGGCCGTGCTCCCGTCCTGGATGCCGCTCTACTACGCCGAACCGATCGAGCTGGTCTCCGGCTCCGGCCGCCGGGTGACCGACGCGCAGGGACGCAGCTACCTGGACTTCTTCGGCGGCGTGCTGACCAACATGATCGGCTACGACATCCCGGAGATCCGCGAGGCGGTCGAGCGGCAACTGCGCACCGGCATCGTGCACAGCTCCACGCTCTACCTGATCCGGCAGCAGGTGGAGCTGGCCGAGAAGGTCGCCCAGGTCTCCGGCATCCCCGACGCCCGGGTCTTCTTCACCAACTCCGGCACCGAGGCCAACGAGGCGGCGCTGCTGGTCGCCACCAACCACCGCCGCTCGCACCAGGTCCTCGCCGTACGCAACAGCTACCACGGCCGGTCGTACGCGGCGATGGGCGTGACCGGCAACCGGAGCTGGTCGGCCAGTGCGCTCAACCCGCTGCAGGTGGCCTGGCTGCACTCCGGCGAGCGACTGCGCGGCCTGCTGGCCCGCCTCGACGAGGCCGACCGGATCGACGCGGCCGTGGAGGACCTGCGCGAGGTCCTCGCCACCCAGACCTCCGGCGACGTGGCCTGCCTGATCGCCGAGCCGGTCCAGGGCGTCGGCGGCTTCGTGCACGGCCCGGACGGGCTCTTCGCGGCCTGGAAGAAGGTGCTCGACGAGCACGGCATCCTGCTGATCAGCGACGAGGTGCAGACCGGCTGGGGCCGCACCGGCGAGCACTTCTGGGGCTACCAGGCGCACGGCGTCACCCCGGACCTGCTCACCTTCGCCAAGGGCATCGGCAACGGCTTCGCCCTGGCCGGCGTGGTCGGCCGGGCGGACGTGCTGGAGTCGGTGCCGGCGATCAGCTTCTCCACCTTCGGCGGCAACCCGGTCTCCACCGCCGCCGGCAACGCCGTCCTCGACTACCTGCTCGACCACGACCTGCAGGCCAACGCCGAGCGGGTCGGCGCGATCCTCGGCGACGGCCTGCGGGCGGCGACGGCCGAGCTCGACTGCGTCGCCGAGGTCCGCGGCAAGGGCCTCATGCTCGGCGTCGAGTTCGTCCGCCCGGGCGCCCTCGATCCGGACCCGGCGCTCACCACCCGGGTGTTCGAGGCGTGCCGGACCGGCGGCCTGCTGGTCGGCAAGGGCGGCCTCTACGGCAACGTGATCCGGATGGGCCCGCCGCTGACCCTGACCGAGGACGAGGCCCGGGAGGGGCTGGCCATCCTGGTCGAGGCCATCCGCTCCTGCGCCGCCGAGCTGGTCGCATGAACACCATCGGGCACTTCATCGACGGCAAGCGGGTCAGCGGCGACTCCGAGCGCCGCGGCGACGTCTTCGACCCGGCCACCGGGCGGCGTACCGGGGTGGTGGAGCTGGCCTCCGCCGGGGACGTGGCGGGCGCGGTGGAGGCCGCCGACCGGGCCGCGCGGACCTGGCGGGACGCCTCGCTGGCCAAGCGGACGGCCGTGCTGTTCGCCTTCCGCGAGCTGGTCAACGCCCGGCGCGACCGGCTCGCTGAGGTGATCACCGCCGAGCACGGCAAGGTCCTCGCGGACGCCGCCGGCGAGGTGCAGCGCGGCCTGGAGGTCACCGAGTACGCCTGCGGCATCCCCTCGGCGCTGCGCGGCGGCTTCAGCGAGAACGTCTCCACCGAGGTCGACTCGTACAGCCTGCGGCAGCCGCTCGGCGTGGTGGCGGTGATCTCGCCGTTCAACTTTCCGGTGATGGTGCCGCTCTGGTTCGTCCCGGTCGCCGTCGCCTGCGGCAACGCGGTAGTGCTCAAGCCGAGCGAGAAGGACCCGAGCGCGGCGCTGCTGCTGGCCGAGTGGTTCACCGAGGCGGGCCTGCCGGACGGCGTGCTCAACGTGGTCAACGGCGACAAGGAGGCAGTCGACGCCCTGCTCGACCACCCCGGCGTGAAGGCGGTGTCGTTCGTCGGCTCCACTCCGGTCGCCCGGTACGTGCACCAGCGCGGCTCGCTGGCCGGCAAGCGGGTGCAGGCGCTCGGCGGGGCGAAGAACCACATGGTGGTGCTCCCCGACGCCGACCTGGACCTGGCGGCCGACGCGGCCGTCAACGCCGGCTTCGGCTCGGCGGGGGAGCGGTGCATGGCGATCTCCGCGCTGGTCGCGGTGGAGCCGGTCGCCGACGCCCTGGTCGCGAAGATCGCCGAGCGGATGGGTCGGCTGCGTACCGGCGACGGCCGGCGCGGCTGCGACATGGGCCCGCTGGTCACCGCCGCGCACGCCGAGCGGGTCCGCTCCTACGTGGAGTCGGGGATCGCCGCCGGCGCGGTGCCGGTGGTGGACGGGCGGGAGGTCGACCCGGACGGGGACGCGGACGGGTTCTGGCTCGGCCCGACCCTCTTCGACCACGTCACCCCGGGGATGTCGATCTACACCGACGAGATCTTCGGCCCGGTGCTCGGCGTCGTCCGGGTCGGCTCGTACGACGAGGCGGTCGACCTGGTCAACGCCAACCCGTACGGCAACGGCACGGCGATCTTCACCAATGACGGCGGGGCCGCTCGGCGCTACCAGCACGAGGTGGAGGTGGGCATGGTCGGGATCAACGTGCCGATCCCGGTGCCGATGGCCTACTACTCCTTCGGCGGCTGGAAGGCCTCGCTCTTCGGCGACCTGCACGCCCACGGCGCCGACGGGGTCGCCTTCTTCACCCGGGGCAAGGTGGTCACCAGCCGCTGGCTGGATCCGCGCCACGGCGGGGTCAACCTTGGCTTCCCCACCCAGACCTGAGCAGCCGCAGCGCCCCCGCCCCGGCCAGGTACGCCACCAGCGCCGGGGCGGGCAGCCCCAGCGGCTCGGGCGCGGCCTTGCGGGTCAGGCTGTTCAGCAGCAGCCCGGCGACGATGCCCGTGTACCCGGCCACCGCGAGCGCGGTACGGACCCGGGACCAGCCCGGGGAGCCCCGGGCGCTCTCCGGCCCGCGCCGCGCGTCGGCCGGCGGGGCGGATCGGCGGCTGCGGGCCTCGATCGGGCCGAAGATGGCGACCAGGGCGGCGAGGATGACGGCGAGGGCGAGTAGCCAGGGGATCCGCCAGGCCCACCACGCGGCCGAGCCGACCCGGGGGGTGGGCAGCACGCCGAGCGCGTCCAGCAGGCCGACCAGCAGCACCGCCGCGGTCAGGTGCCAGAGGAAGACGGTGAGCACCACCGTGTTCACCGCGATCACCGCCTGCCACGGGCCGCGCCGCCGCAGCCAGCGTCCGGCCGGCCCGCGCAGCAGCAGGATCAGCCCGAGCTGCGCGGTGGCCGCGGCGAGCAGGGCCAGGCTCGGCGGGGCGGCGTTGTCCAGCCGCTCGCCGGGCACGTTGAGCAGCACCACCGGGTACGGCCCGACGACCGTCAGCAGGACCAGCGCGGCCAGCCCGACGGCCAGCAGCGTGGCCCCGGCCCGCCGGGACAGCGGCAGCCGGCGACGGCGCGGGTTGTCCGGTGACCGGGCGTCGTACCAGGCGAAGCCGAGCTGGTGCACGGCCAGCCAGCCGAACAGGTAGTTGCCGGTGGCGAGCCCGGCCGGCCCGAGCAGCCGGCCCAGGTCGCCGAGCGCGACGAGACCGACCAGCACCACCGGCACGGCCAGCCCGAACCGTCGGTGCAGGGCGTACATCGGCGGGGTCAACGGCACCACGATCAGGTACGCCACCAGGAACCAGAGCGGGATGGTGGCGAACCACACCACGGTGCGGACCTCGACCGGGTTGGCGCCGCGGAGGCTGGCGACCGCCGCGCCGACCGCCAGCACCACCAGCAGCGCGGTGGTGGGGCGGACCAGTCGGGCGCTGCGGTCGATCAGCCAGCCGGTGGCGTTCCCGCCGCGGTGCCGGCGGGTGGTCAGCGAGGCGGCGTTGGCGTACCCGCCGACCAGGAAGAACACCGGCATCACCTGGGCCACCCAGGTCAGCGGCCAGGCCCAGGGGAGGTCGCCCAGGGCGGAGTGGCCGGTGGGGTGCCCGGCCCGGTCGTGCCCGATGACGGTGACCGCCCAGTGGCCGAGCACGACCATGGTGATGGCGAGCGCCCGGAGCAGGTCGACGTAGCGTTCCCGCCCGGCCGGCGTGCGCTCGGCGAGCTGCCGCAGGCGGCGCATGGGCCCAGGCTATGTCAGCTCGCGCCGGCCGGTGGTGATAACGGTTCGGTTGTCAGGGCTTGTGGTCCGCGTCGCACTGTCGTAGAAATTCTTCATCAACTTCAAATGAAGTGAAGACGAGCGACACCCAACACCTCCGTGCCTCGACGCCGCGGCCGCCGTTCCCCCATCTTCGGCGGGCCGCCCGTACCCGAACCGAGGAGAAGCGATGAACAGGCGTGACATCCTGCGGCGCACCGCCGCCGCCGGCCTGCTGGCCACTCCCGCCGCCGGCCTGCTGGCCGGCTGTGCCACCTCCGGCGGCGACGACAAGGGCGACGCCGGCACCTACAAGGGCACCAAGAGCGAGCAGAACCCGCTCGGCGTCAAGGAGGACGCCCCGCTCGAGGTGGTGATCTTCAACGGCGGCTTCGGCGAGGAGTACGCCAAGGCCCACGAGGCCATGTACAAGGAGAAGTACCCCAAGGCCGAGATCAAGCACTCCGCCACCCAGGAGATCAGCAAGACCCTCCAGCCCCGCTTCGTCGACGGCACCCCGCCGGACGTGGTGAACAACTCCGGCGCCGGTCAGATCGACTTCAACGGCCTGGTCAGCCAGAACGCCATCGCCGACCTGGGTGAGCTGCTCGACGCCCCGAGCCTCGACCAGCCCGGCAAGAAGGTGCGGGACACGCTGCTGCCCGGCGCCGTCGACGTCGGCTCGTACGACGGGAAGTTCCTGGTCCTCAACTACACGTACACCGCGTACGGCATCTGGTACTCCACCAAGCTCTTCACCGAGCGGAACTGGCAGTACGCGAAGACCTGGGACGAGCACATCGCGCTCTGCAAGCAGATCAAGGCGGCCGGGATCGCCCCCTGGACGTACGCGGGCAAGCACCCCCGCTACATGAGCTGGCCGCTGATCGCCACCGCGATCAAGTTCGGCGGGCCGTCGGTGGCGACCGCGATCGACAACCTCGAGCCGAACGCCTGGAGGTCCGACGCCATGAAGGCCGCGGCCGACGCCTGGTACCAGATCGTCAAGGACAAGTACATCCTGGACGGCTCGGCGGGCCTGGACCACATCCAGTCGCAGACCGCCTGGTGCCAGGGTAAGGCCGCCTTCGTCTCCTGCGGTTCCTGGCTGGAGAGCGAGCAGGCGAAGGTCACCCCGGCCGGCTTCAACATGACGATTGCGCCGACGCCGAGCCTGGGCAGCGGGGACAAGCTGCCGTTCGAGGCGCTTCGCGGCACCGCCGGCGAGCCGTTCATCGTGCCGGCGAAGGCGAAGAACGTCGCCGGCGGCCTGGAGTACTTCCGGGTGATGCTCTCCAAGAAGGGCGCGCAGGACTTCACGAAGAAGGTGTCCAGCCTGACCGTGGTGGCCGGGACGACCGAGGGAATCGAGCTGCCGTTCGGGCTCAGCACCGTGGTCAAGGCGCTGGAGGCGTCCGGCAGCAACGGCTTCAACTGGGTTTACAACAACTACTACCGGAAGCTCGAGCGCGAGCTGGTCGACGCCGCCTGCGGCGAGTTCTTCAGCGGCCGGAGCACCCCGGCCGCGTTCCTCGACGCGTGCCAGAAGGGCGCCGACTCGATCGCCCAGGACAGCTCGATCAAGAAGTACAAGCGGGCCGCGTAACGTCCGGTCGGTGGGGGCGGGCCGGTCCCGCCCCCACCGGTCCGCCGCTGGGGAGTAGGTCCTTCTCGTGAGACATGGCAAGTACCCGCTGATCATCATCTTCCTGGGGCCGCCGCTGCTGCTGTACGGCATCTTCGTGCTGTCGCCGTACGCGCAGGCCTTCCAGATCTCCACCACCGACTGGCTCGGCTTCTCCGCGAACGCGAACTCCGTCGGGCTGGACAACTTCCAGAGACTGCTGCACGACGATCGCGTATGGAATGCGATCAAGAACAACGCGATCATGCTCGCCCTGGTGCCGGTGGTGACGATCGGTCTCGGGCTCTTCTTCGCCACCATGCTCAGCATGGGCGGGCGCAAGGGCCGGGCCGGGGTGACCGGGGTGCGTGGCAGCGCCGTCTACCGGCTGGTCTACTTCTTCCCGCAGGTGCTGTCGGTCGTGATCATCGCTCTGCTCTGGAAGGAGGTCTACCACCCCACCAACGGCCTGCTGAACGGCGCGTTGCAGGCCCTCGGCCTGCCGACGCCGACGTGGCTCGGGGATCCGCGCACCGCCTTCTGGTGCGTGCTTGCCGTGATGGTCTGGAGCAACGTCGGGTTCTACGTGGTGCTCTTCGGCGCGGCCATGTCGGCCATCCCGCGCGACATCTACGAGGCGGTCATGCTCGACGGGGCCTCGCGTCTGGTGACCCTGCGCCGGATCACGATCCCGCTGCTCTGGGACACCGTCCAGGTCGCCTGGATCTACCTGGCCATCGCCGCCCTGGACGGGTTCATCCTGGTGCAGCAGATGACCGACGGCGGGCCCAGCTTCTCCTCGGACGTGATCGGTCTGCGGATGTACAACACCGCCTTCGCCAGCGAGTCCAAGTTCGGGTACGCCTCGGCTATCGGCGTCGTGATGTTCTTCCTGACCCTGTCGGTGGCGGTGCTGGCACTGCGAGCCGCCCGTCGTGATCGGATCGAGTACTCGTGACCACACTGGACCGGCCCACGGCGACCGGGGCGGAGCAGAGCGGGCCCGCCCGCGGTGACGCCCGACCCCTGCGCCGCGAGTTGGGCTTTGCCAACGTCTTCTCGCACGGGCTCCTGCTGTTCTGGGCCGCGCTGACCGCGCTGCCGCTGCTGTGGATGTTCCTCAGCTCGTTCAAGAGCGACAAGGAGATCCTCACCGACCCGTGGGGGCTGCCGGGCGGGCTGCGCTTCGAGAACTGGGCACGGGCCTGGACCGAGGCGCACATCGGCCAGTACTTCCTGAACAGCGGCGTGGTGGTGACCGGATCGCTTACCCTGACCATGCTCTTCGGCGCGACCGCGGCGTACGTTTTCGCCCGCTACGAGTTCCCCGGCCGGCAGGTGGTCTACTACCTCGTCGTCGGCGGGATGATGTTCCCGGTCTTCCTCGCCCTGGTGCCGCTCTTCTTCGTCGTGCGCAACGCGGGCCTCCTGCACACCTGGCTGGGTCTGATCCTGGTCTACGCCGCCTACTCGCTGCCCTTCACGGTCTTCTTCCTGACCGCCTTCTTCCGGACGCTGCCCACGTCGATCGCGGAGGCGGCGCTCATCGACGGGTGTGGTCACTTCCGGCTCTTCTTCCGGGTGATGCTGCCGATGGCGAGACCGGGACTGATCAGCGTCGCGATCTTCAACTTCCTCAGCCACTGGAACCAGTTCATCCTGCCCCAGGTGCTGATGCAGGGCGAGGACGCGAAGCCGGTGCTGGCACAGGGGCTCGCCGCGTTGGCGGTCAACCAGGGCTACCAGGGCGACTTCAGCGGCCTGTTCGCGGGCCTGACCATCGCCACCCTGCCGGTGCTGGCGGTCTACGTCGCGTTCCAGCGGCAGATCCAGACCGGCCTCACCGCAGGGCAGCTCAAGTGAGGCACGCCTGACCGTTTCTCCTGGTATCGGGCCGGTCGACGGTGTCGGCCGGCCCGCTCTTCACTTGACCGGTAGGAGTTCTCCTACCTATTGTGGTGGCCGTGACCGTGACCCACGTGCAACTCGTCTCCGTGCCCGTCAGCGACCAGGACCGGGCCCGCGACTTCTACGTCGACGTCCTCGGCTTCGACCTGATCTGGGACAACCCGATGGGCCCTGGTGGCCGGTGGATCCAGGTCGCCCCCAAGGGCGCGGCCACCGCCCTGACCCTGGTCACCTGGTTCCCGACCATGCCGCCCGGCTCGCTCAAGGGCCTGGTGCTGGAGACGGACGACCTCGACGGCGACGTGGCCCGACTGCGGGAGCGCGGCGTCGCCTTCGCCGACGGCGGCATCCAGACGGCGCCCTGGGGCCGCTACGCCACCTTCGACGACCCGGACGGCAACGGCATCGTCCTCCAGTCCACCCGGGTCTGAGGGGATGGACGTCTTCACGGCGCTGGCCAACCCCACCCGACGGGAGCTGCTCCGGCTGCTGCTGGAGCGCGGCGAGCAGCCGGTGCAGCAGCTCGCCGACCACTTCGACATGCGCCGGCCCAGCCTGTCGGAGCACCTCCGGGTGCTCAAGGACGCCGGCCTGGTGACCGAGCAGCCGATCGGCCGGCAGCGGTTCTACGCGCTGCGGCCCGAGCCGTTGCGCCAGGTGGCCGACTGGCTCTGCCCGTACGAGCGGTTCTGGCGGGCCCGCCTGGCCGACCTGCGCGAAGTGCTGGACGGTCTCGATGACTGAGCGGGCCGCCGTCGAGGTGGACCAGTTCCTGGCCCACCCGCCGGCCAAGGTGTGGCGTGCCCTGACCGATTCTGATCTGCTGGCCCGCTGGCTGATGCCGAACGACTTCCGGCCGCTCCCGGGTCATCGCTTCACCTTCCGCACCACCCCGCGCCCCGGTCAGGGCTTCGACGGCATCGTCCACTGCGAGGTGCTGGAGCTGGACGAGCCGCACCGGCTGCGCTGGGCCTGGCGGGGCGGCCGGCTGGACACCGTGGTCACCTGGTAGCTGGTGCCGGAGGGGCGGGGGACCCGGCTCTTCCTCGAGCACGCCGGCTTCGACCCGGACGACCCGGTGCAGCGGCGCACCTTCACCCTGCTGGACGGCGGCTGGCGCAGCCACGTCTGGCCCCGCCTGGACCAGGTGCTCGCCGAACTGGGATAGCGACTGGCTTCGGCTCGGCCGGGTGGTCTCCGGTCGAGCCGTTACAGGTTGGGGCTCACTGTGGAGCTGAGTCGTTGGTGACGTCAGCCGCGGGTCCGGGTCCCGGGACGCGAGACCCGCGGCGACCACGCCCGCTGGTCGGCGAGTCGTTTGCGACATCAGCTCGACAGCGGCTGCGGGACGGGTCCGCTTCCGGCCCGTCCCGGGCGCCTGTCCACCTTCCGCGTACGGCTTGGCGAGCGGTTACTCACGAGGGGCGGTGATGCCGTAGAAGATCGGGATGCCGAGGAAGATGGTCAACGCGATCCAGGGTGAGACGAACCCGAGCAGTCCACCGATGGGGAAGAACGCGGCCCCGAGCAGGGCTTTGCGCCGTTCCCGCCGGAAGAACCACAGACCTCCCTCCTCGACCAGTCCTGGATTTCGCACGAGGCAGTGGTCGAAGACCAGCCAGCTGGCCATCAACAGCGCGCCGATCAGCGCGTAGAAGCCGGTGGCTGCCTGCACGTCACTCTCGTTGCCCTCCTTCAGGAACCGGGCGACGACCGAGGTGGCGAAGGGCATCAGCGCGGCGCAGAAGAGCACACCAAGATTGGCCCAGGTCAACGGCACGTCGAGCGCCCTGAGCCGGGCGAATGACGTGCGGTGCCCGAGCCATACCACCGCCAGATTCACAAACGAGATCGTGTACGCGAGATAGACCGGCCAGTCCTCGAGGAGCCCGGCGACGAGCTGGCCGGGCCGGACCATGGGCGGCCGCAGGTCCAGCCCGAGCAGGGTGATGAGGATTGCGAGCACCGCGTCACTGAACATCTCAGTCCGGCGAACCGTTCTGTGCTGCCGACGCGCGGCCGCTGACGCGTTCACCCGATCCCCCAAGCAGCCCGTCTGACGAGGACAGTGCCAGCATGGCCCAGCAGCGATGGGCACGGTGCGGGTTCCGTCCGAGCGACGGCCCAGCCGCCGACTCCCCGCGGCCAAGGTGAACGGGACTCGGGGCTGGCGATGCCGTCCCGACGGCCGCGGTCGGCCGGTCGGTCAGGATGAGGTGGGCAGGAGGAGGGCGTGCAGGGCGGCCGGGTCGGTGACCTCGGGGAGGTCGCGGGCGGCGAGCCAGGCCGCTGCCGTCGCGCCGTCGCCGGCGCTCCGCAGTGCCGCGGCAGGCCAGCGTGCGGCCAGTTCGGTGCGGACCGCGTCGGCCAGTGGGGTCGCCCCGGTGAGCAGGCCGCCGCCGAGTACCACCGGGTCGGTGGCCCCGACCGGGCGGATCCGGCTGACGCTCTCGGCGAGCAGCGTGGCCGCCTCGGCGATGAGTGCCCCGGCGGTCGGCTCGCCCTCCCGGGCCGCCGTCACCACCAGCGGCGCGAGCCGAGCGAGCTCCACCGGCGGCCGGCGGGTGACCGCCTGCACCACCGACTCGGCGGTGGCCCGGGGGCGGCCCGCCACCTCGGGCGACCCGGTCAGCTCGGCGAGTATCCGCCGGGCCAGCTCGCTGGGCGCCGCCCCCCGGTCCAGGTCGGACAGGAGCCGGCGGACCGCCTCCCGGCCGAGCCAGAACCCGGAGCCGGCGTCGCCGAGCAGCCAGCCGTGCCCGCCTGCGACGCGGTCCAGTCGCAGGTCGCGTACCTGGGCGGCGATCGCCCCGGTGCCGGCGATGAGCACGGTGCCGTCCGGCGCGGCGGTGCCCGAGGCGTACGCGACCAGGGCGTCGCCGTGCACCGCGTACGGGCAGCGCAGCCCGGCGTCCGACCAGGCCCGGTCGAAGGCGGCCCGGCCCTGTGGGTCGGCGAGCAGCCGGCCGGCGCCGGCGAGCCCGATGGTGCCGGCGCGCACCCGGGCCGGGTCGACGTCGGCGAGCGCGGCACGCAGTGCGGCCAGCAGTTCCCCGGCGGCCCGCTCGGCGCCGTGGCTGGTCGGGTTACCGCCGCCGGCCCGGCCGGTGCCGAGGCGTACGCCGTCGAGGCGGACGGCGGCCGCCCGGGTGGACGTACCCCCGACGTCGAGGCCGACCACGACGGTGTCGGACATCCGATGGGCCTCCCTGCGCTCGCGCGTCGTGGCCCTTCATGCTGGTCGGCCCGGCTGCCCGAAGCAAGATCCGCGGGTCTGGCGCCGGCTGTGCGCCAGGTAACAGTTTGAAAACTTCGCCCACGCCCTTGACACGGAGGGGCCGTCAGTAAGAACTTTTACCACTAACAGTTAACACTCTTTTCCGAAAGGCGTCCCATGGTTGATCACGAGGTGGACACCGCCGCGGCGACCGCGGTGGTGGATGCCGACGCGGTCGACCGGCGGGGTGCGGTGGCGGTCTCCTCCGATGGGGTGCTGGCCAGGGTCCGGGCGGGGGCGGGGGAGCTGACGGGGGCGTTGCGCCGGGTCGCCGAGCACGTGCTCAGCGACCCGGAGGCGGCGGCCCGGGCCACCATCGTGGAGCTGGCCGAGCGCAGCGGCACCTCACCGGCGACCATCACCCGGTTCTGCCGGGCGATGGGCTTCGAGGGCTACGCCGACCTGCGACTCGGCATCGCCGCCGAGACCGGCCGGGCGCGCTCGGCCGGCTGGACCGTCGACATCGGACGGGAGATCCAGCCCAGCGACCCGCTGTCCCGGGTGCTCGACCAGATCATGGCCGCCGACACCCGCGCCATGCACGACACCGCCGCGCTGCTCGACCTCGGCGAGGTGGAGAAGGCCGCAGTGGCCATCGCCGGCGCCAGCCGGGTGAACATCTTCGGCGCCAGCGGCAGCGCGCTGGTCGGCGAGGAGATGCAGTTCAGCCTGCACCGCATCGGGGTGGCCGCGTGGGCCTGGAGCGACGTGCACGAGGGGCTGGCCAGCGCGGCGCTGCTCGGCGCGGGCGACGTCGCGCTCGGCATCTCGCACACCGGCCAGACCCGGGAGACCATCGAGATGCTCGCCGAGGCGGGCAGCCGGGGGGCCACCACGATCGCGCTGACCGGCTTCCCCCGCTCGCCGCTGGCCGAGCTGGCCGACATCGTGCTGGTCACCGCCAGCCAGGCCACCACCTTCCGGCCGGACGCGCTCTCCGCCCGGCATCCCCAGCTCGTCGTGCTCGACCTGCTCTACATCGCGGTGGCGCAGCGCACCCACGACCGCGCCCACGCGGCCTTCCGGCGTACCGCCCAGGCCGTCGACGGGCACAAGGCCGCGAAGGGGGCCACCTCATGATCAGTGCCCAGCGGTACGCGGACGCCGTCCGCCCGGTGCTCGACCGGCTGGTCGACAGCCAGGCCGACGCGGTCGACCGGGCGGCTGACCTGATCACCGCCGCACTGCGTGGCGGCGGCGTGCTCCAGGCGTTCGGCGCCGGCCACTCGGAGGCGTTCGCCGCCGAGCTGGTGGCCCGGGCCGGCGGTCTGGTTCCCACCAACCGACTCTCCCTGCACGATCTCGTGCTGCACGGCGACGCGCCCCGCGACGTGCTCGCCGACCCCAAGCTGGAACGCGACCCGGCCGTCGCGCACCAGCTCTGGGCCCTCGCGGCCGCGCAGCCGCGGGACGTGTTCGTGGTCGCCTCCCAGTCCGGCATCAACGGCTCGGTGGTCGAGCTGGCGACGTTGGTCAAGGAGCACGGCCACCCGCTGATCGCGGTCACCTCGGTCGAGCACACCGCTCGGGTCGCCCCCCGGCACCCGTCCGGGCACCGGCTCGCCGACCTCGCCGACGTCGTGCTGGACAACGGCGCGCCGTACGGCGATGCACTGCTGCCGCTCGAGGGCGGCGGCGCGGTCTGTGCGGTCTCGTCGGTCACCGCCGCGCTGCTGGCGCAGCTGCTGACCGCCGAGGTCGTACGACGGTTCCACCAGGCCGGGGAGGTACCCCCTATCTACCTCTCCGCCAACGTCCCCGGTGGGGACGAGCACAACCTCGCCCTCGAGTCGCGGTACGCCGGGCGCCTCCGGCGGACCGCCTGACCCGACACCACAAGGAGAGACAGAGATGTCGGTTACCCCCGAGAAGCCCGGCGACCTCAGCCGCCGGACCCTGCTGCAGCGGGCTGCCGCGGCCGGCCTGCTCGCCACCCCGGCCATGGGCCTGCTCAGCGCCTGCGCCGGCAGCGAGCCGGACAAGTCCGACGGCGGCGGTGCGGCGAAGAGCAAGGACAACCCGTTCGGCGTGAAGGACGGCAGCGCCGTCAAGGTGGTCATCTTCAACGGTGGCCTGGGCGACCAGTGGGCCAAGGAAGACAAGGTCGTCTTCAACGCCAAGCACTCGAAGGTCACGGTCAACATGTCTTCCACCCAGAAGATCAAGACCGAAGAGCAGCCGAAGATGGCGACGCAGCCGAGCGACCTCGTCATGAACTCGGGTGCCGACAGCATGGACCGCAGCACGCTGATCAACGAGGGTGCGATCGAGCCGCTCGACGACCTGCTCACCGCGCCCGCGTGGGACAGCGACGGCACGGTCGCTGACACTCTGCTGCCCGGCACCGTCACCGACGGCACCCAGAACGGCAAGTTCTACGTGGTGAACGTTGCCTACACGGTCTGGGGCAACTGGTACAACGCGGCCCTGTTCAAGAAGGAGGGCTGGCAGGCCCCGACCACCTGGGACGAGTTCTTCGCCCTCGCCCCGCAGATCAAGGCGAAGGGCATGGCGCCCTACGTCCACGACGCCGTCCACGGCTACTACCCCCGCTGGGCGCTCATGGCGGGCATCTGGAAGTCCGCTGGCAAGCAGGCCGTCATCGACATCGACAACCTGAAGGATGGCGCCTGGAAGGCCGACGGCGTCCTCAAGGCGCTGGAGCCGTGGGAGAAGCTGGTCAAGGACAAGCTGCTCCTGCCCGGCAAGCTCGACCACACCCAGTCGCAGCAGGCCTGGCTCGACGGCAAGGCAGCGTTCATCCAGGTCGGCACCTGGCTGAAGAACGAGATGGCCGCCACCATCCCGCCCGGCTTCGAGCTGACCCTGTCGGACTACTGGAGCAACGCCGGCGACAAGGCGGCGAAGGACGTGTTCGCCTCCTCCGGTGAGGGCTTCGTGGTGCCGAGCAAGGCCCCGAACAAGGAGGCCGCGAAGGAGTTCCTGCGGGCGATCCTGTCCAAGGCCGGCTCGGCGAAGTTCGCCGAGCTGACCAAGTCGCTGGCCTCCACCAAGGGCTCCGGCGACAACGTGCAGGACTCCGCCCTGGCGTCCGCGAACGCGCTGATGAAGAGCGGCAGCCAGGACCTGGTCTCGTTCAAGTTCCCGGACTTCTACGCCGACCTGGACAAGGAGAGCCAGAACCTGTCCGAGGAGCTGATGGCCGGCCGGCTCACGGCGCAGCAGTTTATCGACAAGATGCAGGCTGCGGCGGACAAGGTCGCCAAGGACTCGTCGATCAAGAAGCAGACCCGCACCGCCTGATCCGTTCGAGAGAGTGAGTCCAATGCGGCACGGAGTCGCGCGTTTCGTCACGGGGTTCCTGGCCCTGCCCGTCGCGCTGTACCTGTTCTACGTGGTGTGGCCGTTCGTGCAGGCGGCGGGATACTCGCTGACCGACTGGGGCGGGTACTCGGATTCCCAGCACTTCGTCGGGCTGGACAACTACGTCCGGCTGCTCTCCGACGAGCTGATCAGGAAGGCGTTCTGGCACAACGTCTTCTTCCTGGTCACCGTGCCGCTGTTCACCATCGCGCTGGCCCTGTTCCTCGCGTTCCTGCTCAATGTGGGCGGACGCGAGGACAGGGCCGGCATCCGCGGGGTGTTCGGCTCCGGCCTCTACAAGGTCATCTTCTTCTTCCCGCAGGTGCTGTCCCTGGTGGTCATCGCCGTGATGTGGCAGCAGATCTACCGGACGGACGGCCAGGGCCTGATCAACGGCCTGCTCATCAAGATCGGACTGGTCGACGCGGACAACCCGATCGCGTTCACCGCCGACCCGGAGCCCTTCCTCGGCATCCCGGCCGTGCTGTGGTGGCTGCTGCTCATCGCCGTGTGGAGCGGCGCCGGCTTCTACATGGTGCTCTTCTCCGCGGCCATGCAGTCGATCCCCAAGGACATCTACGAGGCGGCCATCCTCGACGGCGCGGGGCGCTTGCACACGTTCTTCCGGGTCACCCTGCCGCTGCTGCGGGACACCATCTCGGTCGCCTGGGTCTACCTGGGTTTCATCGCGCTGGACATGTACGCCCTGGTCTTCGTCATGACCCCGAGTCAGGGCGGCCCGAACCACGCCAGCGAGATCTTCGCCTCGGTGATCCAGTTCAACGCGTTCCAGAAGGGCCAGTTCGGCTACGCCTGCGCGATCGCCGTGGCGCTGGCAATCTTCACCATCCTGCTGGCCGCCCTCCAGTTGAGGATCACCCGTCGTGAGCGGATCGAGTTCTGAGGAGGCCTGGACGATGAGCACGGTGACCCACACCTCCGACGGGAGACGACCCGGCGCGGTGCCGCCGGCCGGTCCGGTAGCGGGCCGACGGGCGGGAGCCGCCGCCAGCGGCATCGGCCGGATCTTCAACGGCTTCTCGCACCTGTTCCTCGCGGTGTGGGCGGTCATGGTGATCTACCCGCTGGTCTGGGTGGTGATGTCCGCCCTCAAGACCGACTCCGAGGTGATCCGCGAGCCGCTGTCGCTGATCCCCAGGTCGCTGAGGTGGGGCAACTTCGCCCGGGCGTGGACGGCCGGGATCGACAGCTTCTTCCTGAACACGCTGCTCGTGCTCGTCGGCAGCGTGACCCTGACGATGCTGCTGGGCTCGATGGCGGCGTACGCGCTGGCCCGCTACGAGTTCCGCGGCAACCGGCTGATCTACTGGATGTTCCTGTCGGGGCTGACCCTGCCGATCTACCTCGCCGCGGTGCCGCTGTTCAAGGGCGTCTACAACATGAACGTGGTGTTCCCGCCGCTCGGCCCGAACAAGCACGCCATGCTGATCCTGGTCTATGTGGCCTGGTCGCTCTCGTTCACGGTGTTCTTCATGCACTCGTTCTTCCGGACGCTGCCCGACTCGATCGCCGAGGCGGCCATGGTCGACGGGGCCTCGCACACCCGGACCTTCTTCAGCGTGATGCTGCCGATGGCCAAGCCGGGCCTGATCAGCATCGGCATCTTCAACGTGCTCGGCCAGTGGAACCAGTGGTACCTGCCGACCCTGCTCATGCAGTCGGTCTCCGGTGAGCCGAAGCACCAGGTGATCGCCCAGGGCCTGATCGAACTGTCGGTCAACCAGGGCTACAAGTCCGACTGGTCGGGTCTGTTCGCCGGCGTCACCATGGCGATGCTGCCGGTGCTGATCGTGTACATCGTCTTCCAACGCCAGGTCCAGTCCGGCCTGACCGCCGGCGTGGGCAAGTAACGCTCCGCCGCCAAGCGCGCGCACCGCGGGCGGGGAAGCGCGCAGATTCACGGAAAGAGTGGCCATTCCGCGTCGGATGGCCACTCTTTCCGTGAAAGAGCGCCCACCGGTCCGGGCGCGGGACGGTGGGCGAGTGTCGGAGGGGCCAGGCAGAATCGCGTCCGTGCTGGTGGCGGTGGTGTCGGACGAGCGGGGCGGGGGTGTGCTGCAACCTCTCGACCCCACCGGTCGGCCTGCCGGTCCCGCCGAGCCGGTCGACGACCTGGCGGCCGCGGTGGCGGCCCGGGAGGCCGCCGACCGGCCCCGCTGGGTCTGGGCCACCGGCGCCACCGGCTACCCGGCGCTGCTGCGCGCCGGGGTCCGGCTGGACCGCTGCCACGACGTGGAGCTCACCGAGGCGCTGCTGCTCGGGCACGCCGGTCGCTGGGGCGAGCCCCGCTCGCTCGCCGCGGCCTGGGCCCGGCTGACCGGTGCGCCCGTCCCGCCCGACCCGGCGCCCCGCCCGCCGGAGCCGCCCGGCCACGGCCAGGGCGCGCTCTTCGACGCGCCCTCCGGCCCGCCGGGCCCGGGCATCGAGGCGTTGACCCGGGTGTACGCCGACCAGCTCGCCCGGATCGCGGCGACCGAGCACCCCGGCCGGTTCCGGCTGCTGGTGGCCGCCGAGTCGGCCGGTGCGCTGATCGCCGCCGAGATGGGGGCGGCCGGCCTGCCCTGGCGGGCCGACGTGCACGACGCGATCCTCGCCGAGCTGCTCGGCGAGGCGTCCCCGGTGGGCGGTCCGCCCCGCCGGCTGGCCGAGCTGGCCGCCCGGATCGCCGCGGCGTTCGGCGTACGCCAGCTGCATGCCGACTCCCCGGCGGAGCTGCTGAAGGCGTTCGCCCGGGCGGGCGTGGAGCTGCCCAACACCCGGGCCTGGGTGCTGCGCGGGGTGGAGCATCCGGCGGTGCCGCTGGTGCTGGAATACAAGGAGCTCTACCGGATCTGGACGGCGCACGGCTGGGCCTGGCGGGACGCCTGGGTTTCCGAGGGCCGCTTCCACCCGGAGTACGTGCCCGGCGGGGTGGTCTCCGGCCGGTGGGCCACCCGGGGCGGCGGGGCGTTGCAGATCCCGAAAGTGATCCGGCGGGCGGTGGTGGCCGACCCGGGCTGGACCCTGGTGGTCGCCGACGCGGGGCAGCTGGAGCCCCGCGTGCTCGCCGCGGTCTCCGGCGACGAGCGGCTGGCCGCCGCGGGTGGCGCGGGGGACCTCTACGCCGCGCTGGCCCGGGACGCCTTCGCCGGTGACCGGGCGCGGGCCAAGGTGGCCCTGCTCGGCGCCATGTACGGGCAGACCGGCGGCGCGGCGGTACCCGCCCTGGCGGTGCTCAAGCGGAACTACCCGACCGCGTTCGGGTACGTCGAGGCGGCCGCCCGCACCGGTGAGGCGGGCGGATTGGTCCGGTCGTGGCTGGGGCGTACCTGCCCGCCGGGCTCAGTGGGCTTCGGCGACGGGGAGGACGCGGATCCGGACGCCGGGGCGGACCCGCAGGGTCCCCGGGCCCGGGCGGCCCGCTCGCGCGGCCGGTTCACCCGCAACTTCGTCATCCAGGCCACCGCCGCCGAGTGGGCCTCCACGCTGCTGGCCACACTGCGCACGGGGCTGGTCGGCACCGGCGCCGAGCTGGTCTTCTTCCAGCACGACGAGGTGATCGTGCACTGCCCGGCAGAGCGGGCCGACGCGGTGGCGGCGGCGGTCACCGCGGCCGGCGCCCGCGCCACCGCGCTGCTCTTCGGGGACACCCCGGTCCGGTTCCCGCTCGACCTGTCCGTCGTGGACTGTTACGCCGACGCGGCATAGTCGGCGCAATTTTCCGTTTTGCCCCGCTACCCGCTCCCGGGGGCGCTCGTTGGGCCCGGTGTGCGTACGACGGGACGGCCCGGGCGCGGCTGCCCCGGTCCGTCCCCCTGGTCGAGGGGGCACAGCTGAACCGGATCGCAGGAATGATCATCGCCGCTGGTGGGGGCCGTCGGATCGGCGGGCCCGAGGCGTTGCTGCACCAGGGCGAGAAGCCCCTGGTGAGCCAGATGATCGACACGATGGGCACGGCGGGCTGCGAGCAGATCGTGGTCGTGCTGGGCGCGGCGGCCGAACAGGTACGCCAGACGACCGACCTGACCGGTGCCACCGTGGTGGTCAACCGGGCGTGGGGCACCGGGGTCGGCTCCTCGATCCGCGCCGGGCTCGCCGCACTGACCGACGAGGGGATCGAGGCGGTCGTGGTGGTGCCGGTCGACATGCCCGGGCTCACCGCCGCCGCGGTCCGGCGGGTGGCCGCCCTGCCGTACCCGGACGTGCTGGTCTGCGCCACCTACGACGGGCTGCGCGGCTACCCGATGCTCTTCGGCCGCCGGCACTGGTCCGGCATCGCCACCCTGGCCAGCGCCGACGTCGGCGCCCGTCCGTACCTGCTGGCGCACAAGGACCGGATCGTCGACATCTCCTGCGACTCGGTGGCCGACGGCAGCCGGATCGACAGCCCCGAACTCATGGCGCTCTACGGCCTCAGCATCCCCGAGCAGCGGGTCGGCGCCTGACCGGGGCATCGCCCCGGCAGCTGCCCACCCAACCGGGCTGAGTGCCCCCGGCTCGTCGGCGTCGTGGCGTCGTTCAGAGGTCGAACAGGGCGGCGGCGTTGCCCCAGCAGACCGCCCGCAGCCAGTCGTCGCCGAGGTCGAGCCGGGCCAGGCCGGTGAGCTGCTCCGCGTACGGGTAGGGGATGTTCGGGAAGTCGCTGCCCAGCAGCACCTTCCCGGCCAGGCCCAGCTCGCGCAGCCGGGGCAGCTGGTCCGCCGGGAACGGCTCAGCCTCGTCGAAGAACGAGGTGAACACCATGGTGGTGTCCAGCCGGACCCGCTCGTACGCCGAGGCCAGGTCGAGGAACGCGGCATAGTCCGGGGCACCCAGGTGCGCCACGATCGCGGTCAGGCCGGGATGCCGGGCGAGCAGCGCGGCGAACGGCGCCGGTCCGGTGTGGTCGGTGCGCACCGGCGCATGGCCCGCGTGCACCACCACCGGCACGCCCGCGTCGGCCAGCAGCCCCCAGACGGCGTCCAGCGCCGGGTCGGTCGGCAGGAAGCCGCCCACCTGCAGATGCACCTTGAACACCCGCGCCCCGGCGTCCAGCGCCGCGGCCACGTAGCCGGCCGCTCCGGGCTCCGGGAAGAAGGTCGCCGAGGCCAGGCAGCCGGCGGTACGCGCGGCGAAGTCCAGCGTCCACCGGTTCAACGACTCCGCCATCTCCGGCCGGTGCGGGTACGCCAGCGCGGTGAACGCCCGTACGCCGAGCCGGCGCAGGTGTGCCACCCGGGCGTCGTCGTCCCACCGGTACCGGATCGGCCACTCCCGGCCGACCAGCGGCCCCGCGGAGTCGAAGTACGCCCACACCTTCTGCAGCAGCCGCGGCGGCAGGAAGTGGGTGTGCACGTCGGCGAGCCCGGGCAGCCCCAGCCGCTGCCAGAACCCGGGCACCGCCGCGTCCTCGGCCGGCGGCCGCGCCTCGCCCGCCGGCACGTGCAGCATGTCGATCAGACCTCGATGTTGAACCGTTGCAGGACCGACGGTGCGACCAGCCCCACCGCGGCGAGCGCCGCGAGGACGGTGAGCGCGGCCCGCAGCACGATCGTCTCGGCCTTGCTCCCGGTCCGCAGCGCGATGCTGTTGGGCAGGCCGACCATCATCCACATCCGCCGCTTGATCGGGATGGGCCAGAGGATCGGCACCCCGGCCCGGGTGATCATGTCGCCGAGGATGTGCACGAAACAGCCCACGCCGACCGCGGTGCCGATCAGCGGATAGCCCCGGTCGCCGGGAAGGTTGGCGAAGGTGAACCAGGCGGCGGCGGCCGAGGCCAGGGTGACGATCACCCAGCCGGCCCGCTCGGCCCACTCGTCGAAGAGCCCACGCAGCGCCAGCCCGATCATGAAGAACAGGATGCTGACCACCGCCCACTTGCCGAAGTGGGCGCAGAGTGCGGTGGTGCCCCAGCCCACCAGGACGGTGAACGGGATGGTGTGGGTCAGCGTCCGGTGCCCGTTGTTGCGGCGCGGGTCCTTGCTCAGCTTGGTGGCGTAGTAGACGCCGAGCGAGATCTTCTCCATCACCTCGGCGAGGAACAGGCTGAACACGCCGAAGGTCCGGGCCACGGTGGCCCCGCCCTGGTTGCGGGTCACCTTGCCGGAAAGGTCGAGGTCGGGAAAGAGCGCCCCGCCCGCGCAGACCGCGGTGCCCACCGCCAACGCCAGCGGCGTCTGGTGGTAGTCGGCGAACTGGTCCAACGCCCAGGAGCCGGTCAGCCACACCGCCGCGCCGGACAGCGCGTGGGACGGTCCCATCATGTCGACTCGCCCTTCCCCAGAGATCTTGATCGACAAAACTACGCCACTGTAGTTAACCGTCGGGTCCAGGGACATCACCCGGACGGTCCACTGGGGAAGGGGCGGACCGGTGCGTGACTCAGCTCGCGGCCTCGGCCAGCAGATTCCCGTCCGGGATGGTGATGGCGGACCGGCACCCGGCCAGCAGCGCGGCTGCCCGGCGGGCCTGGAACGCGCCGTGTTCCCGCCGCGCTGCGGCGTAGCTGCCGACGGTCCGGGCCGCGACGGTGGCCCAGCCGTAGCGCCGGGCGACCATGGTGCGGGCGCGGCGGGCCACCCGGCGGGCGAAGACCTCGTCGCCGAGAAGCCGGTCGACCGCGCCGGCCAGGGCGTCCGGGTCGCTGTGCGGGAAGGTCACCCCGGTGACGCCGGGCTCGACGATCTCGGCCAGCCCGCCGGTGCTCGCCACCGCGAGTGGCGCGCCGGCCGCGGCCGCCTCCAGGGCGATCATGCCGAACGGCTCGTAGAGGCTGGGGACGACGGTGGCGTCGGTCGCGGCGAGCACCGCCGGGAGCTGGGTGGCGTCCATGAAGCCGGCGAACCGGACGCTGTCCCCGACGTGCAGCCGCCGCGCCTGGTCCACCAGCTCCTCCCGGTACGGGCCGTCGCCGGCGATCACCACGCGCAGCCCGGGGTGTCGGTCCCGCAGGTACGGCACGGCGTGCACCAGGTGCTGCACGCCCTTCTCGTAGACCAGCCGGCCCGCGTACCCGACCAGGGGGCCGGCCCCGGCGAAGCGGGCCCGGGCGGAGACGACCGCGCGGGGGCGGGCGCGCCAGGCCCGGTCGTCCACCCCGTTGGGCACCACGTCGATCCGCCCGGCCGGTACGTCGAACAGTCGCGCCACCTGGTCCCGCATGTAGCCGGAGCAGGCGATCACCCGGTCCGAGGCGTTGCTCAGCCAGTGCTCGACGCCGTGGATGGTGCGGTTCATCTCCTCGGGCAGCCAGCCCTGGTGCCGGCCGGCCTCGGTGGCGTGGATGGTGGTGACCAGGGGTCGGGAGAGGTGCTCGGCCAGGGTGACCGCGGTGTGCGCGACCAGCCAGTCGTGGGCGTGGATCACGTCGTACCCGCCGGACTCGGCGGCGCGCAGGGCCACCCGGGTGAGGGTGTGGTTGAACGCCATGGTCCAGGCGAGCAGGGAGTCGGTGGCGAGTGGGAAGCGGACCGGGTCCTCGGCGGCCCGCAGGATCCGGACGCCGTCGGCGTACTCCTCCAGCGGCGCGCCCTCGGCGTGCCGGGTGATGACGGTGACCTCGTGGCCGGTGGCGGCCAGGGCGACGGAGAGGGCGTGCACGTGGCGGCCGAGTCCACCGACGAGCACGGGTGGGTACTCCCAGGAGAGCATCAGCACCCGCTGCTGCCGGGCGGGCTGGAGGTCGATCACTTCGGCGTCAGCAGACATGCGGCGGCCCCCTTTGAGTTGTGTGTCCCGCACCGCGCGACGCGCCGCGCCGGGCGCTTCGTGGGGTCGCCGCCCATCCTGCCGAGTGGTCGATAACCAGCGGAGACACGCTGGTTGCCGGTGTGTAACGGGTTACCGGCGGGCGCGCCGGACGCGTAGCAGTTCGGCCACCGACCAGGCCTGGAACGGGCAGCCGGTGGCGGTGTGCGGCGGGAGACCGTCGGCCGTCTCGCTCACCGAACCCAGGCCGAACTCGGTCAGGTGCCCCTCCAGGCCGACCAGCAGGTCGGCGGTCGGCAGCCCGGCCCGGCGGTACGCGTCGACGAACGGCCCGATCAGCCACGGCCACACCGTCCCCTGGTGGTAGCCGGCGTCCCGCTCCGCCGGCCCGCCCCGGTGCCGCCCGACGAAGCCGGGGGAGTCGGGGGAGAGGCTGCGCGGGCCGAGCGGGGTGAACAGGGCCTCGGTGACCCGGCGCAGTGTCGCCTCGTCCGGTTCGAGCGGGCCGTACGGCAGCGACCAGGCGAGCAGCTGGTTGGGGCGGAGCAGGTCGTCGTCGTGGTGCGCCGTTCCGCCGAGCGGGTACGCGGGCGCCGGCGCGTCTACCACGTCGTGCAGCCAGCCCGCCGGCGTCGGGAACCGCTCCCGGAACGCCGCGGCCGCCCTCGTGTGCAGCCCCCACACCGCGGTGGCGTCCCGGCCGGCCAGCTCGGTCAGCTCGGCGAGGCCGGCCAGCCCGTTGACCCAGAGCGCGTTCACCTCCACCGGCTTGCCGGTACGCGGCGTCACCGGCACCCCGTAGACCCGGGCATCCATCCAGGTCAGCGCGACCTCGGGCGGGCCGCCCTGGGTGAGCAGCCCGTCGGCCGGGTCGACGCCGATGCCGTACCGGGTGCCGGCGACGTGCGCCGCCACCACGGCGTGCAGCGCGGGCAGCAGCTCGTCGCCGAGGTCGGTGTCCCCGGTGGCCGTGACGTGCCGGGTCACCGCGTGCAGGAACCACAGGGTCGCGTCGACGGTGTTGTACTCCACCCGCCCGGTGTCGGCGGTGTTCGCCAGCATCCCCTCGGACAGCGTCGCCGCGTACGCCCGCAGGAGCTCCCGCCCCTCGTCGGCCCGGTTGGTGCAGAGGAACAGTCCCTCGTACGAGGTCATGGTGTCCCGGGACCAGGCGCCGAACCACGGGTAGCCGGCCACCACGTCCGGCCGGGTGGCGGTGTGGACCACGAACGCGTCGGCGGCGAGGGCGAGGGTGGCCTCCACCGCGTCGTCCGGTTTGGCGGTGGCCACCACGGACCGGTGACGCCGCCGGGCCGCCTCGACCAGCGCGGTCGCCGCGGGCGGCTCCTCGGCCAGGTCGTCCGCCCAGGCCAGCACCGACACCGTGGCGCCCGGCTCGTCCAGCGCCCCGGAGAACCGGCCCGCGTACCAGAGGTCCTCGTCCGGGTTGAGGCCGCGCGCTGCCTCCTCCCGGTGGTGCACGCCCAGCCACCACTGCCCCTCGGGCGTCCAGTCCGGCCCGGCCAGCCGGAACGCGCCCTCGACCACCGCCCCGCCGGCCACCGGGTCCAGCCGCGGGGTCGGCCCGTCCGCGCGGCGCTCGCCGTGCGCGTCCCGCCAGGTGCAGGCTGCCGCCAGGTCCAGCCGGACCGGGCCGCCGGAGACCAACCGGTGCACGACCGCCACGCACGACCGGCCGTACGCCATGGCGATCTCCCGCTCGATCACCGCGTCGCCGATCCGCCACCGCCAGCGGGGCACGCCGTCGGTCAGGTCGAAGCGCTCCAGCAGCTCGAAGCCGCGCGGGTCGACCACCCCGGCGGACCACTCGTGCGCGCCGAGCCGGGCCCGCGCCCCGGAGGGGAGGATCACCGCCGGGTCGAGGCTGACCAGTCCCACCCGGCGGGACGCCGGCGTCTCCCCGGCCACCACGAGCAGCCCGTGGTAGCGCCGGGTGCGCAGCCCGCTGATCGTGCCCATGGCGTAGCCGCCTCGGCCGTCGGTCACCAGCCACTCCCTGGTGGAGCCGGTGGACAGCTCGCCGCAGACCTGCGGGCCAAAACGAATGTCAATCAACTTTCCTCCACCTCCGGCGAGGTGTGACGCCTCACGGCGACAATGGCCGCTGTGGTGGAGTACCCCGGCGGCGTCGAAGATGTGCAGGTGATCACCGACCGCCCGATTTCCGCGACCCCCGACCCCGAGCGGCACCGGCTCGCCCAGGCCGACGCCGGGGAGCAGGACTGGCGCGCATGGGGTCCCTATCTGTCCGAGCGGGCGTGGGGGACGGTACGGGAGGACTACAGCGAACACGGCACGGCGTGGGACTACTTCCCCCACGATCACGCGCGGTCCCGAGCCTACCGGTGGAACGAGGACGGGATGGCCGGCGTCTGCGACGACCGGCAGACCTTCTGCTTCGCCCTGGCGCTGTGGAACGGGCGGGACCCGATCCTCAAGGAGCGGATGTTCGGCCTCGGCGGCGACGGCGGCAACCACGGGGAGGACGTCAAGGAGTACTGGTGGTACGAGGACTCCACCCCCACCCACTCCTGGATGCGCTGGCGCTACCACTACCCGCAGGCCGCCTTCCCCTATGACGAGCTGGTCGCGGTGAACGCCCTGCGCGGCCGGGACGACACCGAGTACGAGCTGGTCGACACCGGGATCTTCGACGACGACCGGTACTGGGCGGTGACCGTCGACTACGCCAAGGCGTCCCCCACCGACCTGTGCGTCCTGGTCACCGTGGCCAACCGGGGCGACCGGGACGAGACCCTGCACGTGCTGCCCACCCTCTGGTTCCGCAACAGCTGGGCCTGGGGGCTGCCCGGCTGCGACCGGGTGCCCCGGATCGTCGGCGACGGCGCCCGGCTGGTCGGTGAGCACTGGGTGCTCGGGCAGATCCTGCTGGAGGGCGACGGGGAGCCCACCCCGCTGCTCTGCGACAACGACACCAACGCCGAGCGCCTCTGGGGGCTGCCCGGGCGCTCGCCGTACCCGAAGGACGGCATCAACGACCACGTGGTGGCCGGCGCGGCCACGGTCAACCCGGACCGGGAGGGGACCAAGGGCGCGCTGCACTACGTCCTCGACGTGCCGGCCGGCGGGCAGCGGCAGATCCGGCTCCGGCTGACCCGCACCGCCCCGCCGCCGGCGAGCGCCCCGCCGCCGCCGGCCGACCTGGGCGACGACTTCGACGCCGTGATCTGGGCCCGGCGGGCCGAGGCCAACCGCTTCTTCGCCGGCGTCATCCCGGCCGGGGCCACCGCCGACGAGGCCCTCGTCGCCCGGCAGGCCATCGCCGGGCTGCTGTGGGGCAAGCAGTTCTACCATTTCGACGTCAAGCGGTGGCTGGAGGGCGACCCGGGGTCGTCGCCGCCGCCCGCCGGTCGCCGGCACGGGCGCAACAGCGCCTGGTGGCACATGAACAGCTTCGACGTGATCTCCATGCCGGACCCCTGGGAGTACCCCTGGTACGCCGCCTGGGACCTGGCCTTCCACTGCGTCACCATCGCCCGGGTCGACCCCGGCTTCGCCAAGGATCAGCTGCTGCTCCTGCTCCGCGAGTGGTATCTGCACCCCAACGGGCAGATCCCGGCGTACGAGTGGGCGTTCGGCGACGTCAACCCGCCGGTGCACGCCTGGGCGGCGCTGAAGGTCTTCGAGATCGACGGCTCCCGGGACCACGAGTTCCTCGCCCGGGTGATGCACAAGCTGCTGCTCAACTTCACCTGGTGGGTCAACCGCAAGGACACCGGCGGCAACAACCTCTTCGAGGGCGGCTTCCTCGGGCTGGACAACGTCGGCCCGTTCGACCGCTCGGCCGCCCTGCCGGTCGCCGGGGTGCTCGAACAGTCCGACGGCACCGGCTGGATGGCCATGTACGCGCTGAACCTGCTCGACATGGCCATCGTGCTGGCCGAGCACGACCGGGCGTACGTGGACACCGCCACCAAGTTCTTCGAGCACTTCGCGTACATCGCCGCCGCGGCGTACCACCAGGGGCTCTGGGACGACGAGGACGCCTTCTTCTACGACGTGCTGCGGCTGGCCGACGGCACCCAGGTGCCGCTGAAGGTCCGCTCGGTGGTCGGCCTGCTGCCGTTGGCGGCGGTCACCCGGCTCACCGCGCGCACCCTGCGCCGCCTGCCCGAGTTGGGCGCCCGGCTGCGCTGGTTCCTCACCAACCGCCCCGAGTACGCCGACGTGGTCGGCGCCCGCCGGCTCGGCCCGGACGGTCGCCAGCAGCGGCTGCTGTCCATGGTCGGCCCGGACGAGATGGTCAAGCTGCTCGCCCGGATGCTGGACACCGACGAGTTTCTCTCCGAGTACGGCCTGCGCACGCTCTCCCGCGCACACCTGGACAAGCCGTTCACGGTCACCCTCGGCGGGCAGGAGTTCAGCGTCGGCTACGAGCCGGCCGAGTCGACCAGCGGCCTGTTCGGCGGCAACTCCAACTGGCGTGGCCCGATCTGGATGCCGACCAACTTCCTGCTGATCAGCGCGCTGCGCGACTACGCCGCCTTCTTCGGCGACGACCTCCAGGTCGAGTACCCGACCCGGTCCGGGGTGAAGCGGAGCCTGGACGAGATCGCCGACGACCTCTCCGCCCGGTTGATCTCCCTGTTCACCCGGGACGACTGGGGCCGGCGGCCGATCTACGGGGCCTGCCAGCTGTTCCAGACCCACCCCGACTGGCGGGACCTGATCGCCTTCCCCGAGTACTTCCACGGCGACAACGGCGCCGGACTGGGGGCGTGGCACCAGACCGGCTGGACCGCCCTGGTCGCCGACCTCATCCTCACCCTGCGTCGCTGACCCGCCCCGCCGGAAACCCGGCTGTGGTGGCACGGCGGACGCAGTAGCGTGTTGCGGTCCACCAACGGGAGGGGTACGCGATGCCACAGCGCCGGGAGGCGGCGGTGCTCGTTTTCGACGCCGACGACACGCTCTGGGAGAACAACGTCCTCTTCGAGCGGGTGATCGACGACTTCCTCGCCTGGTTGGACCACCCGACCCTGGACCGCGCGGAGATCCGGGCCGTGCTGGACGACATCGAGCGGGCCAACGCGGTTGCTCACGGCTATGGCAGCAAGGTCTTCCTGCGCAGCCTCGGCGAGTGTCTGGAGAAGCTGCGCGAGCGCCCGGCCACCACCCGGGAACGGGCCGAGCTCGAGGACCTGGCCGCGGCGCTGGTCGGCCACCAGGTGGAGCTGATGCCCGGCGTCGCGGAGACCCTGGACGACCTGGCCACCCGGCACGAGCTGCTGCTGCTCACCAAGGGCGACCAGGAGGAGCAGCAGCGCAAGCTCGACGCCTGCGGGCTGCTGCACCACTTCCGCGCCGCGCACATCGTGCCGGAGAAGGACGTGGACACCTACCGCTGGCTGGCCCGCGAGCACGCCTTCGACCCGGCCGCCGGGTGGATGATCGGCAACTCCCCGCGCTCGGACATCCTGCCCGCCCGGGCCGCCGGGATGAACGCGGTCTTCATCCCGAACGAGAACACCTGGGTGCTGGAGCACGACGAGCTCGACCCGGGCGATGTCGGGGTGATCCGGCTGGCCGCCTTCCCCGACCTGGTGCAGCACTTCTGACCAGGCGGGTAACGTCCGACTTGTGCCGCTGACCTTCCCCTCGCACCTCGCGCCGGTGCTGCCGCTGAAGCTGTGGCGGCCGCGGTGGTTCGACGGGGTGGCGCTGGCCACCGGGGCGGTCGCGCCGGACGTGGGCTACCTGTTCACCGGCACCCGGTTCGAGGTCGGCCTGCGGACCCACACCCTAGGGGGGCTGCTCTGGTGGTGCCTGCCGGTCGCGCTCGCGTACGCCTGGATCGTCCGTCGGGTGATCGCCGGGATCGCGGTGCACCTGCCCGGCGAGCGCCTCTTCGCCTGGCGGGACCACGCCGCGCTGGGCGGGGTCCGGCACCCCTGGCAGGTCACCGTCTGCTCGGCGCTGATCGGCGCGTTCAGCCACGTGGCGTGGGACCGGGTCACCCACACCGAGCGGTTGCCGCGCCTGCTGGGCATCGCGGACTTCCACGCGGCGACCGGCCTGTACTGGTGGCAGTTCGCGGACGTGGTCGGCAGCGGGGGCGGGGCCGCCGTCGTGGTCACCCTGGCGGTGCGGGCCGCGCGTCGTCGTGAGATCTTCGACGGCGTACGACCGCCCGCGCCGCCGGCCCGGCCCGTCGTCTTCTGGGCGGTGGCGCTGCCGGTCGTCGCGCTGGGCAGCCTGGTGCTGCCGGTCCTGCCCGCCGCCACCGTCCCGGCGCCGGCCGGGGTACGGCTGCTGCACCTGTCAGCGCTCGCGCTGATCGCCGGGGCGGCCGCGGCCGGCGGCCTCACCCCGGCCCGGTCCGACGCCGGGCGGGCCGATCGCCTCGAGGAGCAACAGCGCCAGATCGGCTGACCCTGTTACGCCGACATGCCGCATTTCAACGTTGGTATCAATCACACTTCTGCCGGCCCCGGGAAACCTTGTTCGTCCTGCGGCCGGATGCCTAACCTGAGCCGGCGTTCACGGCTCTTCGGGGTGAGTCGGGGACGCGCCGAAGTCCGGTAGTTGGGCACCGTGGAGCTGAGTGCAGGCGGGCCGGCTCGCCGTGTTGAGCCCGGCGTGGGCGGCGTGCCACGCCCGCCGCGCTCGCAACGGCGAATTCCGCTACCACACCGGACGGCTGGGGGTCAGGACCGGGGAGTTGCGGACCCGGTCCTGACCCGTCCGGCACCCCGCGTCCCGGCACCCGGGAAGATCACCTTTGACGGGGCCGTACAAGTCCCGGGTGACGTGCGAGGATCCTCCGCGTGAAGCCGACGAGGGCCGCCCAGCTGACCACCCTTCCGCCCGACGCGCGGCAGGTCGTCATCGTCACCGGCGACGGCTATCGCACCACCCACGCCACAGTGGAGGCGTACGCGAGGTCCGGCGACCAGTGGAGCCCGGCCCTTCCGGCGCTGCCGGCCCGGATCGGCGCCGAGGGGTTCAGCGACCAGCACGTCGAAGGCGTGCCCACCACGCCGACCGGCGTGTACGTCGTCGGCCCGACGATGTACGGCATCGCGGCCGACCCGGGTGTCCGTTACCCCTACCACCGGGTCGCCGCCGACGACTGGTGGAACGCGAACCCCGACTCCCCGCACTACAACAGCTTCCAGCGGTCGGACCTCCACCCGGGCGGGCACAGCGAGGCGCTCTGGCAGGAGGACCCGGCGTACACGCACTTCGCGGTGATCACCTACAACATGCCGCCGACCGTCGCGACCCCGGTGCCGAACGCCGGCAGCGGCATCTTCCTGCACGAGTTCAGCCGCGCCGGCGGCAACCCCACGGCCGGCTGTGTGAGCCTCTCCCACCAACACCTGGTCGACGTGCTCACCTGGCTCGATCCCGGGGCGTCGCCGCACATCGTCCTCGCCCCGGCGGAGCACCTCGGCCGCTACTGATCCGATCCCCCGGGCGGCCGACCCGTCCGTCCACCGCGGAGCTCTCCGCATCCCGTCCCGTCCAACCGAGATCCAGGACCGAGCCCGACATGGACACCATCAGCACCGGTCAGCCGCCCGCCGAGGAGGCGCGCAGCACCTGCTACCGGCACCCCCGGCGGGAGACGCTGCTGCGTTGCACCCGCTGCGACCGCAACATCTGCCCCGACTGCATGCGCGCGGCCCCGGTGGGGCACCGCTGCCCGGATTGCGTACGCGACGACAACCGGACCGTCCGCCAGGCCCGTACGGTGTTCGGCGGCCGGGTGGCCACCCGGCCGGTGGTGACCTACGTGCTGATCGCGCTCACCGTGCTGGTCTACCTGGTCGAACTGGTCCGCCCGGCGATCATGGACCAGTTCGACAGCCTTGGCACCGGACTGGTCGACGACGCCGGCCAGCGGTACGTCGACGACGGCGGCCTCCACCCGGGATATCAGCTCATCGGGATCGCCCACGGCGAGTGGTACCGCCTGATCACCTCGGCCTTTCTGCACCTGCTGCCGACCCAGGGCGTCCTTGGCATCCTGCACATCGCCTTCAACCTGTACTGGCTCTGGCTGCTCGGCCGGGTCGTCGAGGAGCGGCTGGGCGCGGTGCGGTTCCTCGCGGTCTACCTGCTCGCCGCGCTCGGCGGGTCGGTCCTGGGCTTCCTCGTCGACCCGCACCAGGCCGCCGTCGGCGCCTCCGGCGCGGTGTACGGGCTGGCCGGCTGCTACTTCGTCCTCACCCGACGGCTGCACCACCACCCGATCGACCCCAACCGGGTGATCATCCCGTTCCTGATCTGGATGGTGTTCTCCGCCGGGTGGACCTCGTGGGAGGGGCACCTGGGCGGTCTGCTGGCCGGGGGCGCCGTCGCCGTCGGCATGGCGTACGCGCCGGCGAAGCGGCGGACCCTCGTGCAGACGGCGGTGACCGTCGGCCTGGCCGTGCTGCTGCTCGGGCTGGTGGTGCTGAAGTCGCTCGACCTGGCCACCTGAGCGGGTACGGCGAGGCGGCGGCCGACATCGTGCGGATCGCGGCCAGCCCGATCGGCTCTGGTGGGGAGTGGCGGTCGGGGCGACACTGAGTCATGACACCTCAGCGCGTACCACTGCTCGCCAGCCTGGTCGTGCTGCTCGCGGCGGCCTGCTCGACGACCGACCGCGGCGGCGCGGCCCCGGCCCCCACGACGGCGCCCGCGCCCGCCGCCACCACACCCGCCGCCACCCCGGCGGCGACCACGCCCGCGCCCGCCACCACCGCCGCGTCTCCGGCGGCCGGCGACTGGCGGGTGACGTACGGGTGGGCGGTGCCCGCCGCGCCGGCCCGCGTCACGCACACCGTGCCGGTGCCGGTGACACCCGCGCCGGGGGAGCCGCTGCCCGTCCTGGTGCAGATCCAGGTCGGCGACCATCCGGCGGAGGGGTTCAGCCGGATCAGCTTCGCCTTCCGCGGCCCCGCCCCGTCCTACCAGGTCGCCTATGTCGCCCGGGTGGAATCCGACGGCAGCGGCACCCCGGTGAGCCTGCCCGGCAACGCCTTCCTCGCCGTCCGCTTCGACCCGGCCCAGGCACACGACAGCAGCGGCCGGAGCACCGTGAGCGCGCCGCCGCGGGCCATCGGCTACCCGACGCTGCGCGGCTGGGCGCCCGCCGGGGACTTCGAGGGCTACGTCAGCTTCGGCCTCGGGGTGCAGACTTCGGGCACGCGGCTGCCGCTGCGGCTGGGCGAATCGACCCGGCCGGACGGCACTCACGTCGTCTCGGTCGACGTGCGGCGGAGCTGACCTCGGCGGCACCGACCGCGCCGACCGGACGGCCGGCGCGGTCGGGCCCGACCTGCCTCAGGCGACCTCACCGCGGACGATCGCCACGGCCACCCGGCAGAACTCGTCCATGTCCGGGTTGAACCCGGCGGCGATGTCCGGGTGCAGGCCGGCGCGGGTCTCGTCGAGCAGCCGACGGCAGACCTCCTCGACCGGCTCACCCGCGTAGCTGGCGCGGATCCGGTCGGTGGCCGCCTGCAGGGCCGAGGTCAGCTGATCCTCCAGCGGGCCGCGCAGCTTCTGCTGCACGGGATCGAGCCCGCTCGGGTCGAGCGTGACATGTGGCTCCGACATCGGCACTCCCTTCGTCGGCGTCCGCGGTACCCCACCGCGGCCGTCGGTCAAACCACGTGCGGTACGGCGGCCACCCGGACCTGGTACGAGAAGTCCTCGGCCGGCTCCTCGACGTACGACAGCCGGCGGATCTGCCGGTCGTCGTCGTAGAGGGCGACGTCGACCAGCACCCCGAGGTGGGCCAGGCCGATGTTCGCCACCCGCTTCTTGTCCTGGAGCACCGCGCAGACCCCGCCCAGCAGCGTGCTGGCGTCGGAGGTGCGGTGCCCGGGCGGGCAGCGCAGGATCAGGTCCACCTCGACCGGCCCGGCGAGCGGGGTCCAGCCGGTGCGCTGGGCCGCCGTGCAGGCGGCCTGGAGCAGGACACGGACCCTCGTCGCCTGCCGGTGCCCGGCGGCGAAGATGGACAGGGCCTCGGTCTTGACCGGGGGCAGGCCGCTCACCTCGAACGTCAGGGCGAGAGCGCGGGTGTCCTGCACGACGGCACCTCCTCGTTGGGCTGATCCTGCCCAACCGGTGGTACCGCAGAGGGACGTTCGCGCGAGAACCAACCGATCGGGCGGGCTGGGGGTCGGCCGGAGGCGTATCGACTTCGACGGCGACGCGCTGGCTGCGGAGCAAGCTGAACGCTAGTGCACCCGGCGCACGCTGGGTAGCCTCGCCGTCCACAGACTGAGACCACACGTGCCGCGCGGTGATCTTCCCCACCACGACCTGTCGTGTCTTCCCGTGACCGTCAGGTTTCGCAGCGTGGCAGGTCGGGCACTGTCAGCCGCACGAAACGCCCGGGGCGCGAGCGGGCCGGCCGTTACCGGCGTCCCGACCGTCTCGCCGTGCGCCGGGGCACGGGTGACTTCCCCCGGCTCTCGCCGAAGAAGGGGGAGGGCGATGACGACAGACCCCGACAGGGCCGCACACCGGCGGCGGCCAGGGAAGCGTGCGGCGGCGGCAGCCGCCGCACTGGCGTTGGTGGCGCCGTTGGCGGCCTGCGGTTCTGGTGGTGCCGGTGGTACGCCGACGATCAACCTGTACTACCCGCCGGAGCAGAACCTGCAGAAGGTGGTCGACGACTGCAACGCCCAGGCCCAGGGGCGTTACAAGATCGTCTACCGGGTGCTGCCGCGGCAGGCCGACGACCAGCGGGTGCAGCTGGTGCGTCGGCTCGCCGCGCAGGACAGCGGGATGGACGTGCTCGGCCTCGACGTCACCTGGGCCCAGGAGTTCGCCAGCGCGAACTGGATCAGGGAGTGGACCGGCCAGGACAAGGCCGAGGCGGAGCAGGGCACCCTCGCCGGCCCGCTGGACACGGCCCGGTACGAGGGCAAGCTGTACGCCGCGCCGAAGAACACCAACGTCCAGCTGCTCTGGTACCGCACCGACCTGGTGCAGCAGCCGCCGGAGACCTGGGACGAGATGATCTCCGCGGCCCAGCAGCTCAAGCAGCAGGGCAAGCCGTACCAGGTGCTCACCATGGGCGCCCAGTACGAGGGCCTGGTCGTCCTCTACAACACCCTGGCCGAGAGCGCCGGCGGCAAGATCCTCAGCGACGACGGCAAGAAGGCCGTGATGGACGCCGGCACCGTGCGCGCCCTGGACCAGCTGAAGAAGTTCGCCACGTCGGGCCTGACGTCGCCGTCGTTCAGCAACGCCACCGAGGACCCGGTCCGGCTGGAGTTCCAGTCCGGCGCCGGCGCCTTCGAGGTCAACTGGCCGTTCGTCTACCCGGCGATGCAGGAGGCGGCCCCGGACCTGGCGAAGAAGGTCAAGTGGGCGCGGGTGCCGGGCATCGACGGGCCGAGCAAGGTCACCATCGGCGGCGTCAACATGGCGGTCAGCACCTACTCGAAGCACCCGACCGAGTCCTTCGAGGCGGCGAAGTGCATCCGCAGCGCCGAGCACCAGAAGTTCTCCGCGGTCAACGACGGCGTGCCGCCGACCATCGAGAAGGTCTACGACGACCCGGAGATGGACAAGGCGTACCCGATGAAGGAGACCATCGTGGAGGAGCTCAAGGAGCCGGCGGTCCGACCGCTGACCCCGGCGTACCAGAGCATCTCCACGGTGATGTCGGCGGTCCTGTCGCCGCCGTCGGGCATCCGGCCTGAGCAGACCGCGAACGAGCTGCGGAAGGCCATCGCCGACGCCCTCGAGTCGAAGGGGGTCCTCCCGTGAGCGTGAACGCCACTCCCGCCGGCGCCGACGTCGCCGCCGAGGCCGAGCGCACCGCCGGCCGGCACGTCGCCGTGCCGGCGCAGCGGGCCCGCCGCCGGACGAAGCCGCCGCTGAGCGAGAACAAGCGGGCCGAGCGCCGCCTCGGCTGGCTGCTCTGCGCGCCGGCCGCGCTGGTCATGGTGCTGGTCACCGCGTACCCGATCCTCTACTCGGTCTGGCTGTCCCTGCAGCGCTTCGACCTGCGCTTCCCCGACGAGCGCCAGTTCGTCGGGCTGGACAACTACGCGACCGTGCTGACCAACCAGTTCTGGTGGACCGCGTTCGGGGTGACCGCGCTGATCACCGTGGTCACTGTCGCGGTCGAGCTGGTGCTCGGCATGGGGCTGGCGCTGATCATGCACCGGACGCTGGTCGGCCGGGGCATCGTCCGCACCGCGGCGCTGATCCCGTACGGCATCGTCACGGTCGTCGCCGCCTTCTCCTGGCGGTACGCCTGGACGCCCGGCACCGGCTACCTGGCCAACCTCTTCGACGGCAGCGCCCCACTGACCGAGCGGGCCAGCTCGCTGGCGATCATCATGCTGGCCGAGATCTGGAAGACCACGCCGTTCATGGCGCTGCTGCTGATGGCCGGGCTGGCGCTGGTGCCGGAGGACCTGCTCAAGGCCGCCTCCACCGACGGGGCGACCGCCTGGCAGCGGTTCACCAAGGTGATGCTGCCGGTGATGAAGCCGGCGATCCTGGTCGCCCTGCTGTTCCGCACCCTGGACGCGTTCCGGGTCTTCGACAACATCTTCGTGCTCACCGCCGGCGGCAACGAGACCTCGTCGGTGTCGATGCTCGCCTACAACAACCTGATCCGGGGGCTGAACCTCGGCATCGGCTCCACGATGTCGGTGCTGATCTTCCTCACCGTGGCGATCATCGCCTTCGTCTTCGTGAAGCTGTTCGGCACCGCTGCGCCCGGCAGCGACGATGGGGAGAGGCGCTGAGATGGCCACCGAAACCACCACGCGGGCGAAGCTGCGCTGGGGACTGCTGGACGTCATCGTCGTCGTCTTCGCGCTGGTCCCGGTGCTCTGGATCGCCGCGCTGTCGTTCAAGACCCCGGCCACCCTCACCGACGGGAAGTTCTGGCCCCGGGAGTGGACGCTGGACAACTACCGGACGATCTTCGACACCGACCAGTTCGTCCGGGCCCTGGTCAACTCGATCGGCATCGCGCTGATCGCCACCCTGATCGCGGTGGTGCTGGGGGCGATGGCCGCGTACGCGATCTCGCGGCTGGACTTCCCCGGCAAGAAGCTGCTGGTCGGGGTGTCCCTGCTGATCGCGATGTTCCCGCAGGTGTCGCTGGTGTCGCCGCTGTTCGAGATCGAGCGGCAGCTCGGCCTCTTCGACACCTGGCCGGGGCTGATCCTGCCGTACATCACCTTCGCCCTGCCGCTGGCGATCTACACGCTGTCGGCGTTCTTCAAGCAGATCCCGTGGGACCTGGAGAAGGCGGCGAAGATGGACGGCGCCAGCCAGGGCCAGGCGTTCCGGCGGGTGATCGCTCCGCTGGCCGCGCCGGGGCTGTTCACCACGGCCATCCTGGTGTTCATCTTCTGCTGGAACGACTTCCTCTTCGCCATCACGCTGACCTCCACCGAGCGGGCCCGGACGGTGCCGGTGGCGCTGTCGTTCTTCACCGGCGAGTCGCAGTTCGAGGACCCCACCGGGGCGATCTGCGCCGCCGCCGTGGTGATCACCATTCCGATCATCCTGTTCGTGCTCTTCTTCCAGCGCCGCATCGTCTCCGGCCTGACCTCCGGCGCAGTCAAGGGATAGGTGGTAGTCATGGCTGACATCGTGCTCGACAAGGTGAGCAAGCAGTTCCCGGACGGGACCACCGCGGTGCGGGACGTCGACCTGGAGATCGCCGACGGTGAGTTCGTGATCCTGGTCGGCCCGTCCGGCTGCGGGAAGTCGACCACCCTCAACATGATCGCCGGCCTGGAGGACATCAGCTCGGGCGAGCTGCGGATCGCGGGGGAGCGGGTCAACGACCGGGCGCCCCGGGACCGGGACATCGCCATGGTGTTCCAGTCGTACGCGCTCTACCCCAACATGACCGTGCGGGAGAACATGGCGTTCCCGCTCCGGCTCGCCAAGCTGGACAAGGAGACGATCAACACCAAGGTCGAGGAGGCGGCGAAGGTCCTGGAGCTGACCCCGCTGCTGGACCGCAAGCCGGCCAACCTCTCCGGTGGCCAGCGGCAGCGGGTGGCGATGGGCCGGGCGATCGTCCGCCAGCCCAAGGCGTTCCTGATGGACGAGCCGCTGTCCAACCTCGACGCCAAGCTGCGGGTGCAGATGCGGACCGTGGTGTCCCGGCTGCAGAAACAGCTCGGCACCACCACCGTCTACGTGACCCACGACCAGACCGAGGCGATGACCCTCGGCGACCGGGTGGTGATCATGCGGGGTGGCGCGGTGCAGCAGGTCGGCCCGCCGCAGGAGCTGTACGACCACCCGCGCAACCTCTTCGTCGCCGGGTTCATCGGCTCGCCGTCGATGAACTTCCTGCTCGCCGCCGTCGAGGACGGCCACCTGCGCACCGCGCTGGGTGACGTGCCGATCGGCGACCGGGTCCGCCGCCAGCTCCAGGGCGCCGACGCGCCGCGCGAGCTGATCCTCGGGATCCGCCCCGAGCACTTCGAGGACGCCGCGCTGGTCGACGACGAGACCCGCCGCCGGGGCATGGAGTTCGAGGCGCCGGTGGAGATCGTCGAGTCGATGGGTTCCGACAAGTACGTCTACCTCACCGTCGAGGGGGAGCGGGCCACCGCGGCCGAGCTGGAGGAACTGGCCGCCGACGCGGGCGCGGCGGACTTCAGCGGCACCGGCGCCAGCCTGGTCACCCGGCTGTCGGCGGAGTCTGCGGTGCGGGAGGCCGAGAACCGGCGGGTCTGGTTCAACCTGGAGAAGATCCACCTGTTCGACCCCGGCACGGGGCGGAACCTCACCCTGCACGAGGGCCGGGCGGCCGGCGCGCTCGCCGACTGACCCGACGCGCTCGACGGGGCCGGCGGCAGTGTGCCGCCGGCTCCCCAGCGGCCGCCCTTGACCGCGAGTACCGCCCCGGTGGTTGGATCGGGGCTACCCCGGCGGTGTGGAGCTGCTGATGCCGGGCGGCAGGAGGTGGCGATGTCTGTTCGCTTCGACGGCCCAGCCGCACCGTTGGACGCTGACGACCTCGTCGTGGCGTCGCTGCCGTTCGGCAGCTCACGCACGTTGCCGGCAGCCGCGTACACCTCCCGGGCGGTGCTGGCGTGGGAACGTCGACACCTCTTCGGCGGGGGCTGGGTCTGCGTCGGCCGGAGCGTGGAGCTGCGCGGGGCCAACCAACGGGCGGTCACCGTGGGCGACATCGGGGTGCTGCTGACCTGCGACGGCGCGACGGTGCGGGCCCTGGCGAACGTGTGCCGGCACCGCGGCCACGAGCTGCTGGCTGCGGGCGCGACAGCGGACCGGGCAGCGATCGTGTGCCCGTATCACGGATGGGCCTACCGGTTGGACGGCACCCTGGCGGCGGCGGCCGGCATGGGCGGCGTCGCGAGCTTCGATCCCGCGGACCACGGCCTGATCGAGCTACCGGTAGCGCACTGGCAGGGCTGGGGCTTCGTCAACGCGGCGGGTGCGGCTCCGCCGTTCGCCGACTACCTCGGCGCCCTCGACGAGCTGATCGATCCGTACCAGCCCGAACGCCTGCGCCTTGGCGACCGTCACGTTTACGACGTCGCGGCGAACTGGAAAGTGATCGTGGAGAACTACCACGAGTGTTACCACTGCCCCCGTATCCACCCGGAGCTCTGCCGGGTCTCGCCGCCGGCGTCCGGCGACAACTGGGACCTGCCGGGCGCCTGGATCGGCGGCTCGATGGACCTGCGCGACCACGCCGAAACCATGTCGCTGGACGGTCGGTCGCGTGGGCTGTTCATCGAGGGAGCTCCCCGCCGGACGGTCCGGTACGTCGCCCTCTTCCCCAACCTGCTGATCTCGGCACACCCCGACTACGTCATGACGCACCGGATCGAACCGCTCGCGCCGGACCGGACCCGGGTCGAGTGCAGCTGGTACGTGCCGCCGCACGCGACCGACGTGGCGTACGCGGTGGAATTCTGGGACATCACGAACCGCGAGGACTGGGCGGCGTGCGAATCCGTCCAGCGCGGGTTGTCCTCGCCCCACTATCGGGTGGGACCCTTGGCCCCGAACGAGGACGCGGTCCATCAGTGGATGAGCTTCCTCGCCCGGGCGTACCAGGATCCCGTGGCCGCGTTCACCGCCGCCTGTCTGTCGCGCAACGGCGACCGCCCGGCCTAGCTTGGCCGCAGTCTCACCTGTGCGCGGCCCGGTTCACTGCACGGACCGGTGGTCCAGCAGCTTGTCCAAGCGGATCGGCAGGTCCCGGATCCGTACGCCGGTCGCGTGGTGCACCGCGTTGGCGACGGCCGCGGCGCTGCCCACGATGCCGATCTCGCCGATCCCCTTCACCCCGGCTGGGTTCAGCTCCGGGTCCTCCTCCGGCAGCCAGTACGCCTCGATCCGCTCCACGTCGGCGCAGCCGCTGATGTGGTAGGTGGCGAGGTCGTGGTTGACCCAGTCGCCGTACCGCTCGTCGAGCAGGCCCTCCTCGTGCAGCGCCATCGACAGACCCATCGTCATGCCGCCGACGAGTTGGCTGCGGGCGGTGGTCGGGTTCACCACCCGGCCGACGGCGAACACCCCGAGCATCCGGTCCACTCGCACCTCGCCGGTGTCCGCGTCGACCCGCACCTGCACGAAGTGGGCGCCGTACGCGTACCGGGCCAGCGGGCGTTGCCCGCTGATCTCGTCGGCGGTGCTCACCTCGACGGTTAGCCCCTCGGCGGGCACCACCGCGTCCCGGAGCCGCTCCCGCAGCCGCTCGCAGGCCCGGATTACCGCCCAGCTCCACGAGGCGGTGCCCATCGAACCGCCGGCCACCCCCGCCTCCGGCAGGTCGCTGTCGCCCACCCGGATCGTGACCCGGTCCACCGGGACGGCCAGCGCGTCGGCCGCCACCTGCCACAGCGCCGTCCGGGCGCCGGTGCCGATGTCGGTCGCGTTGATCCGTACCTCGACGGTGCCGTCCGGGGCGGCGGTGGCCGCCGCAGCGGCGGGCCGGGAGCGAGCCGGGTAGCTGGAACCCGCCACCCCGCTGCCGATCAGCCAATGCCCATCGCGCCGGGCCGCCGGCGTCGGGTCGCGGCCGGCCCAGCCGAACCGCCGCGCCCCCTCGCGCAGGCAGGCGACCAGGTTCCGGCTGCTGAACGGCAGCCCGCGGTCGGGGTCGACGGTGAGGTCGTTGCGGACGCGCAGCTCGACCGGGTCGACCCGGCACGCCGTCGCCAGCTCGTCCATCGCGGACTCCAGCGCGTACGCGCCCGGACACTCGCCGGGCGCCCGCATCCAGAACGGGGTCGGCACGTCCAGCCGGGCCAGCCGGTGGGTGGTGCGCCGGTGCCGCCCGGCGTACATGCTGCGGGTGTAGACGGCGGTCTGCTCGGCGAACTCGTGCACGGTCGAGGTCTGGCTGATGGCGTCGTGGCAGACCGCGGTGATCCGCCCGTCGGCGTCCGCGCCGAGCCGGACCCGTTGGATGGTCGGGGTGCGGTACCCGATCGGGCCGAACAGCTGCTGCCGGGTCAGGGCCAGCCGGACCGGCCGGTCCGCGTGCCGGGCGGCGAGCGCGGCGAGCACCACCGCCGCCTTGGGGGCACCCTTGCTGCCGAAGCCGCCGCCGACGTGCTCGGCGACCACCCGGACCGCCTCCTTCGGCAGTCCGAACAGCTGCGCCAGGGTGGCCTGCACCGGGGACGAACCCTGGTTGGAGTCGTGCACCAGCAACCGTCCGTCCGCCCACCGCGCGGTGGTGGCGTGCGGCTCCATCGGGTTGTTGTGGTAGGCCGGGGTCCGGTAGGTGGCGTCGACCCGGACCTCGGCGGCCGCGAACCCGGCGTCGAAGTCCCCGTCGGCGGTGTCGGTCGGGTAGCCCGGGTTGACCTTGTCCGGCCGGTACAGCCCCGGGTGGTGCTCGGAGAGCACGGTGCTGTGCGGCTCGGTGTCGTAGTCGATCCGGACCAGCCGGGCCGCCTCGCGGGCGGCCTCGATGGTCTCCGCGACCACGACCGCGACGAACTCCCCCCGGTAGTGCACGGCCGGTTCCTGCAACAGGAACAGGGTCGGGTCCACACCGGGCGCCAGGCTGGGCGCGTTGCCATGGTGCAGCACGTCCAGCACGCCGGGCACGGCCAGCGCCGGGGCGGCGTCGATCCGGCTGATCCGCCCGCGTGCCGCCGTTGCCGACACCACCCAGCCGTACGTCACGCCGTCGACCGGGTACTCGACGGCGTACCGGGCCGCGCCGGTGACCTTGTCCCGGCCCTCCAGCCGCGGGTGCTCCCGGCCCACCGCGCCGATGGGCGGCGCGCTCATCGGGGCACCGTCCCGGCCAGTCCGGTCAACGCGCGGACGGTGAGGTTGCGGATCAGCGGCACCTTGAACCCGTTGTCCGGCAACGGGCGGGCCGCGGCGAGTTCGGCGTCCGCCGCCCGGGCGGCCAGGTCGGCGCTGAACGGGCGGCCACGCAGCGCCTCCTCCGCCCGGTACGCCCGCCACGGCCGGTGGGCGACCGCCCCGTACGCCAACCGGACGTCGCGGACGATGTCCCCGTCCAGGTCCAACGCCGCAGCCACCGAGCCGACCGCGAACGCGAACGTCGCCCGGTCCCGCGCCTTGAGGTAGGTGCAGCGTCTGGCGAACGGCAGCGACGGGACCCGTACTGCGGTGATCAGCGCGCCACGGGGGAGGGTGGTCTCCCGCTCGGGGTGGTCCCCGGGCGTCCGGTGCAGTTCGACCACGGGGATCTCCCGGGCCCCGCCCGGGTCGTGCATCTCCACCACCGCGTCGAGGGCGGCCAGGGCGACCGCCAGGTCCGACGGGTGGGTGGCGACGCACTGCTCGGACCAACCGAGGATGGCCAGGTCCCGGTTCTGCCCGTGGCGCGCCGCGCAGCCGGTGCCGGGCTCCCGCTTGTTGCACGCCTTTCCGATGTCCTGGAAGTAGCCGCACCGGGTGCGCTGCAGCAGGTTGCCCGCGGTGGTGGCCATGTTGCGCAGCTGTCCCGAGGCGCCGGCGAGCAGCGCCCGGGACAGCAGCGGGTGGTCGCGTCGGACCACCGGATGCGTGGCGAGGTCGCTGTTGCGCACCGTGGCCCCGATCCGTAACCCGCCGTCCGGCAGGGTGTCCACCGTGTCCAGCGGCAGGCCGGTGACGTCCACCAGCAGGTCCGGCCGTTGCACGCCGAGCTTCATCAGGTCCACCAGGTTGGTCCCGCCGGCGAGGTACGCCGCCTCCGGTTCCCCGTCGAGTAGCGCGACCGCCTCCGCGACGTCGGCTGCCCGGTGGTAGCGGAAGGGCCTCATCGCGCCGCCGCCGCGGCCCGGATCGCGGCCACGATGTTCGGGTACGCGGCGCAGCGGCACAGGTTGCCACCCATCCGTTCCCGCACCTCCGCGTCGGTCAGCTCCACCGGTGCGGTGAGGTCCTCGGTCACCGCGCTGGGCCAGTCACGGGCCACCTCGTCGAGCATCCCGCGGGCGGAGCAGAGCTGGCCGGGTGTGCAGTAGCCGCACTGGAATGCGTCGTGCGCGACGAAGGCCGCCTGGAGCGGGGACAGGCCCTCCGGGCCGGCGAGTCCTTCGACGGTGACCACCGTCCGGCCGTCCAGGGTGACCGCCAGGATCAGGCAGCTCTTCACCCGCCGGCCATCGAGGAGCACGGTGCACGAACCGCACTGTCCGTGGTCGCAGCCCTTCTTGCTGCCGGTCAGGGCGAGCCGCTCGCGCACGGCGTCCAGCAGGGTGGTCCGGTTGTCCAGGGTCAGCTCGTGCCCGATGCCGTTGAGGGTGAGCGTGACGGTGGACGACCGCCCGTCTTCCGCCGGTTTTCCGCTCTCCCGCATCGCATCAGACTACCGTTATTCGGTGTATCTGCCGACAAATCGGGCGGCCCCCGCCGACCTCGACACCCCGGCCGACCTGGCTCGGCGCCGGGCGGTCCGAGGTGTCGAGGACAGCCGGTGACACCCGCGCCGTCACCACGAGGGGTGCAACGGCAGACCGAGGAAGGTGGCGTAGCCGGCCAGGGCCGCCTCGACCCGAGCCCGGACCGCGGCGTCGAACGGGACCAGCGGATGCACCGTCGCGGTCACCCGGGTCTTGCCGATGGTGCGTTTCCAGGTGCCCACCACCCGGCCGGCGCGGACGACGATGGACTGGAAGACGCCGTTGCCGCCGGGGATGACCGCCTGCTTGTGCGCCGGGTCCAGCATCAACGCGCGATCTTTGAAGCCGAGCAGGTACTCGTCGAATCCGGGCAGCGTGTGCACGTCGTCGACCGGCTCGCGGGGCGCGTCGAGCAGCGCCGCGTCGACGATCGCCTCCGCGCCGTCCACCTCGACGGTGGTGAGGGCGTCGCCGGCCACCGCGATGCCCCGCCGCGCGTCGGTGGCGGTCAGCCCGGTCCAGCCGGCGAAATCCTGCCGCGTGGTCGGCCCGTGGCTGCGGAAGTATCGCCGGGCCAGGATGCCGAGCGCCTCGTCCCGGTCGGGACGGCGCGGGTCGGGCACCCACTCGTCCAGCAGCGCGAACGTCTGCTCCTTGCCGACGTGCGGGGCGATGCAGGTGACCGCGCGCTGGCTCGCGTACCAGAGCAGGTGGTAGCCCCGCTGCCCGCCGGTGTCGAGACCGGCGGCGTGGAGCGTGGCCAGGCACTCCGCGCGGGTGAGCCGGCTCCCCCCGGCCAGCGCGGTGCCGAGCACGTCGGCGGCCCGGTCCGCGTCGGCCTCGGTGAGGCCGAGCTGCGTGCGGCGGGCCGCGGCGCCGGCCAGGGTGCGGACCCCGGTCACCGCCAGCATCCAGTGGGCGTCGCGGGACGGCACCAGGTGCACCGTGCCGCGCATCGGCCAGGTCCGCAGCGCCTCCCGCCGCTCCAGCGCCGCCCGCACGTCGGCCTGGGTGCGGCCGGGCAGGCGTACGCCGAGCGACCATTCGCCGCTCGCGACGTCCTGGGCCTGCATGGCGCCGAACCACTCCACCACCTCGGCCACGCCCTCGGGGCGGGCCGTCGGGTGCGGGCGCAGCAACAGGCTGGTCATGCGTAGCGCCAGCGCCTCCGCACCGGTGAGCTGTACGGGCACGCCGCCTCCCGTCGATCGTGGACGGCCAGCATAGGCGGCCCGACCGACGTTTCCGGCGCGGCCCGACCGGGCGGGTGGGCCGCGACCCACCCGCCCGGGATGCGGGCGGTCACCCGTCGTGGCGCGCTCCCTCCGGCACGTCCGCGTCGACGAGTTCCCGGCGGACCTGCGCGTGGACCGGCCGTTCCTCGACGACCTCGTCCCGGGCCAGCCGGACCCGCTCGACCGGGACCCGCTCCTTGACCGCCACCGGGCGCTCGGCGTACAGGAGCAGCTCGGGCTGCTCCGCACCGGCGCCACGGACCGCACCGGGGTCCGTGACCGGCTCGTGGACGACGCTCACCTCGTCGTGCGCGACCGGCACGGTGGCCTGTGCGTTGTCGGTCACCACGCGCTTGCGCAGCCGGGCCGTGCCGACCGGCTCGCGTTCCGTGCCGAACCGCACCCGCTCCTCCGAGCGCACCACCGCCGGTGGACCGGTCGCCCGGCGTGGCGGCTGCTCCGGCACCCGGACCGCGCCCTGCCCCGACAACTGGTAGTGCCGGTAGAGCAGGGTGAGCTGGTCGACGCCGAGCGACTGGTTCGTGCCGCTCTCCACGGCGGGAGCGCCGCGCACCGTCGACCTGTCGTAGGGCAGCCGCACCCGGCCCGCCTGCAACCGGGCACCGTGCAGCGGGGCCATCGACTCGTCGCGCGCCACCACGTCGGTCTGCACGCTGACCCAGGTGGGCTCCCCGGCGGCATCGGCCCAGACCTGCCCCACACTGCCGATCCTGGCGCCCGAGCGGTCCTGGACGTCCTGCCCGTACAGCGAACGGATCTGCTGTTCGGTCAGCCGCATCGTTCGTCCTTCCTCTCGTGGGTCATCGAGAGGATCCCCGTGCGGGCCGACGGCATGCCGGGGAAGCCGGACGAATAGGAGGGGGTGGAGGCGAAGACCCTGATCGCGCTGCGCCAGCCTCGTCGCCGGCGGAGCGCGATCCCCCGTTCAGGTTCCGGTGCGGGGCGGCGGCTCTGCCGACACCGGTGCGAACAGGATCCCCGGTGCCGGGATTCCGGGAGCCGGTTCCGATCGGAACTTGCGCAAATCTTGAGCAGCGGCAAGGGATCGATACCGGTGCACCTCCGCCCGGTCGCCCAGCGGCGTTTGCCACCGCAAGTAACGGGTAACCGCCGGAGCTGACCCGACACCGAGGAGGAAACGTCTGATGGATGGCCAGGTCAAGGTCGCGGTGATCTACTACAGCGCGACCGGCATCACCTACCAGATGGCGCAGGCGGCGAGCGAGGCCGCCGGGGAGGCCGGAGCCGACGTACGCCTGCGCAAGGTACGTGAGCTGGCGCCCGACGAGGCGATCCGCTCGAACTCGGGCTGGCAGGCGCACCGCCTGGAGACCCAGGACGTGATGGAGGCCCAGCCGGACGACCTGGCCTGGGCCGACGCGGTGATCTTCGGCTCGCCCACCCGCTACGGCATGATCGCCGCGCAGCTCAAGCAGTTCATCGACACCACCGGGCCGCTCTGGGCCAATGGCGCGCTGGCCAACAAGGTCTACAGCGGCTTCACCTCGACGGCCACCTCGCACGGCGGCCAGGAGGCGACCCTGCTGTCCTTGTTCACGGTCTTCTACCACTGGGGCGGCATCGTGGTGACCCCCGGCTACACCGACCCCAGCCAGTTCGTCGCCGGCAACCCGTACGGCGGCTCGCACACCAGCAACAACGGTGAGATCCCGCCGGACCACCTGGCCCTCACCGCCACCGCGCTGACCGCGAAGCGGGCGGTGCAGATGAGCGCCGCGCTGAAGCGGGGCCTGGCCGGCTGACCGGTACGTGGCGACCGGTGGCCGAACGAGGGCTCTCGACCCGTCCGGACCACCGGTCACCCTCACCCCTACCCCCGATCGCCCGGTCCATGCCCCGTCACCGCGGGGCGGGCGAGCACCTGCCCGAGCAGGTCCGCGAGCACGGCCATCCCGTCGCGGCTGAGCACCGACTCCGGGTGGAACTGCACGCCCGCGAAGCCTGGCCCGCGCAGGGCGTGTACCGCCCCGTCCACCGGATCGCGGGACAGCTCCACCGGGCCGTACGGGGTGGCGAGCCGGTCCGCCCCGGCCCGGGCGGTGAAGCTGGCGTAGAAGCCCACCCGGCGGGGCGTGCCGAAGAGCCGGATCTCCCGCTGCAACCCCTGGTAGGGCGCGTCCCGGCGGTGCAGCGGCAGCCCGAGCAACCCGGCGAGAAGCTGGTGGCCGAGGCAGACCGCGAGCGTGGGGCGCCCGCCCGCCACCAGCTCCGCCAGCAGCCCACGCATCGCCGCCATCTTCGGGTCGGCCAGGTCGTTCGGGTCGCCCGGGCCGGGACCGACCACCACCAGGTCGTACCCGTCGACCGGGCCGGGGCGGTGCCAGTCGCGGCGCCGCATGCTCAGGCCGAGCGCGCCGAGCTGGTGGGCGAGCATCCCGGTGAAGGTGTCCTCGCCGTCCACGATCAACGCCCGCCGACCGGCCAGCCCCGGCAGCGCCGTCGCGCCCGGGTTGCGCTGGTGCAGCCAGAACCGGGCCAGCGGCGCGTTGCGGGCGGCGAGCGCGGCACGCACCTCCGGGTCATCGGCGAGCGACCCTGGGCCGCGGCGCGGGGTCAGCCGCGCCGAGCCGGAAGGGTCGTCCGGCCGTTCCGGGTCGCCGCCCGGCACCGGACGCGCCGAGCCGGGCTGCCGGTCGGCCGCCGGGGCGTCCGGGGCGAGGCCGAACGCGGCGAGCACCCCGGCCGCCTTCGCGTGCGTCTCCGCCACCTCACCCTCGGCCGTGGAGTGCCGGACCAGGGTCGCCCCGACCGGCACCCGCAGCTCGCCGGCGGGGGAGAGCTCGGCGGTCCGGATCAGGATCGGCGCGTCGAGGGTCTGCCGACCCTCGGCGTCCCGACCGAGCAGGGCGAGCACCCCGGCGTAGTACCGGCGGCCGGTCCGCTCGTGCCGGGCGATCACCCGGCAGGCGTTCTCCATCGGGCTGCCGGTGACCGTCGGGGCGAACATGGTTGCCCTTAGCACCTCCCGGACGTCGAGAGAACCCCGCCCGGCGAGCAGGTACTCGGTGTGCGCCAGGTGCGCCATCTCCTTGAGGTACGGCCCGACCACCTGGCCGCCGCGCTCGGCGACGGTGGCCATCATCTTCAGCTCCTCGTCGAGCACCATGTACAGCTCCTCGACCTCCTTCGGGTCGTGGAGGAAACGCAGCAGCGCGTCCCGGTCGGCCGGCGCGCCGGTGTGCCGGAAGGTGCCGCTGATCGGGTTCATCATGACCAGGCCGTCGTCGACGCTGACGTGCCGTTCCGGGCTGGCCCCGACCAGGATCCGGGTGCCGGTGTGCACCAGGAACGTCCAGTACGCCCCGCGCTCGCCCAGCAGCAGCCGGCGCAGCGCGGCCAGGGCCGCCACCAGGGGCTCGCCCGCCACGGTGGCCCGCAGGGTGCGGTGGATGACGAAGTTGGCGCCCGCGCCGCAGCCGATCTCCTCGGCGAGCACCCGGTCGACGGTCGTCGCGTACTCGGCGTCGGAGAGGTCGAAGGTCGCGTCGCGGGTCACCACCGGCGCGTCGGGCAGCGCGGCCACCACCTCGGTGAGGGGGATCCGCCGGTGTTCCTCGACGACCAGGCACTCCAGCGGCGTGCCGTCGTCGACGCAGGCGAACCCGCGCTCGGCGATCTGCCGGTACGGGACCAGGGCCAGCGTGTGTGGCCCGGGCCCCCCGTCCCGCAGCGGTATGTCGGCGAGCCGGTCGGCGGTGCGTACCGTGCCGGTGAAGAGCTCGAGGTGCTCGGCGCCCTCGCGGCGGACGAGCGCGAACGGGCCGGGTTCGGCGCCGGCGGCGACGGCGGCGAGCGGGTCGTGCGGGCGGGTCATCGGGTCTCCTCGGTGGGCCGGTGGCCGCCGTACGGGGCGACCCGGTGTGCCGGGGAGCGGGACCGGCGGCCGCCTCGTCGGGCGGCCGCGTGGGAAAGCTACGCGCGGGGGTGGGCCGCCAGGTCGGCGGGCCACCAGCAGGACACGTGCGCGGGCATGGCGATCACTGTACGCGACCGCCCCGCCCCCGGGGAGCCCGATCGCCGCGCCCGCGCGCGGATCTTGGCTTCGGCGCGGCCCCCGGCGGGTAGGTTGACCGGGGATGGACATTCTCGCTCTCGACCTGGGCACCTCCTCGGTGCGGGGACTCGTGCTGGAGGCGGACGCCACCCCGCGTCCCGGCGCGCTGGCCCGGCGGAAGGTGCAGCTGGCCACCGGCGAGGACGGCACCGGCACGCTGGACGGCCCGGCCTACCTCGCCTGCCTCGTCGAGTGCCTGGACGAGCTGGCCGGCGGCGGCCACCTGCGCGACGTCGAGCTGGTCGCGGCCTCGGCGCAGTGGCACTCGGTGCTCCCGCTCGGGGGCGACGGCGCGCCACTGGGGCCGGTGCTGACCTGGTTGGACACCCGGCCGGAGCCGCTCCCCGCCGCGCCGGGGCCGGCCGACCCCGAGGCGTTCCACGACCGCACCGGCGCGTGGTGGCACCGCTGCTACTGGACGGTGCGGCTGCCCTGGCTGCGGGAGCGGGCCGGGGTCCGGGTCGGCCGGTTCGTCGGGCTGGTCGAGTACGTCCTCGGCGCGCTGCTCGAGGACGCGCCGATGTCCATGTCGATGGCCTCCGGCACGGGCCTGCTCGACCTGCGGCGGCTGGATTGGGACCCGGAGGCGTGCGAGCTGGCCGGCGTACACCCCGGGGACCTGCCGGCGCTGGCCCCGCAGCGGTGGCACGGCCGGCTCCGCCCGGAGCACGCCCGGCGCTGGCCGCAGCTGGCCGAGGCGCGCTGGGCCACCCCGGTCGGTGACGGCGCCGCCTCCAACGTCGGTTCCGGCTGCGTCGACGCGTCCCGGGCGGCGGTGACCGTCGGCACCTCCGCCGCGGTACGCCTCATCCAGGCGGTTCCCGCCGAGGCGGAGCTGCCGCCCCTGGCCGACCAGCTCTGGCGCTACCGGGTCGACCACGAGCACGTGGTGACCGGGGCGGCCTACTCCAGCGGGGGGAACCTGTACGCCTGGGCCCGCCGGGAGCTGCGGCTGCCCGAGGGCGCCGAGCTGGAGGCCGCGCTGGCTCGGGCGGCCCGGGACCTGCGGGTCCGGGCCAACCCCCGGCTCGGCGGCGACCGGCCGCCCGGCGTCGCCCCGGCCGGGTGCGGGGAGCTGTCCGGGTTGAGCTTCGGCAGCACCGCCGTCGAAGTACTCGCCGGCCTGATGACCGGCCTGTGCGGAATGGTCGCCGACGACCTCGCCCTGCTGGAGTCGGACGTGGAACGTCCGGTCGAGGTGGTGCTGGGAGGCGGCGCGATGGCGGCCTCGGCCTGGTGGCGCGGCGTCTTCGCCGACGCCCTGGCCCCCCGTTCGGTGCGCTACCAGCGCAATCCGGAGGTCGGGGCGACCGGTGCCGCGCTGGTGGCCACGGGCCGGATCGCCGAGGCCGCGCACCTCGGCGGCATCGGCCGGACGGACGAGTCGGACGAGCTGAACACCGTAGGCGGGGACCGGCCGGGCTGACCCTTCCTGGTCGTGCGGTCCAGCAGCCCGTTGACACCACCCGGTGGCCTGGTTGGATGGACCCCGCTCCCCGTCGGCGGGAGTCGTGGGGACCGAGGAGGCAAGTGTGGGCGCAGGTCCCGACCCGGCTCGCGGGCCGGCCCCGCGGCCGCGCCGCGCTCCGTCCGACGACCGGCCGGCCCCGCACCGACGGCGCCTGGCCTTCCGGTTGCGGGACTGGCGGATGCGCACCAAGCTCGCCACCGTGCTGGTCATCCCGTCGCTCGCCTTCCTGGTGCTGGCGGGCGTACAAACCGCGGGACTGGTGGGGCAGACCACCGCGCTGAGCGACTTCGCCCAGCAGGTCGGCATCGGCCGGCAGATCACCACCGCGGTGGACCGGCTCCAGCAGGAGCGGGACCGGGCCGCGGGGGAACTGGCCGCGCTGCGCCGGAACGGCGGCGGCGCCGAACGGGACGCGGCGATCGCCGCGCTGGAGCCGTTGCAGGCCGCCTCCGACCAGGCCATGGCCGAGCTGCGTCACGCGGCCGAGCCGCTCGCCGGCGCCGACGCCGCCTGGCGGGTCGCCTACTCCGAGGTCCTGGAGGCGTACGACCAGGTCATCTACATCCGCGCCGCGATCCCGCCCGCGGTGCTCAGCAGCGACACCATCCTGAGCAACTACCACCGGGCCGTGGCCGCCCTGCTCAACCTGCTCACCGAGCCGTCGCCCGGAGACAACCAGCGGGCGCTCACCAACGCCGTGCTGCGGTACGTGCAGCTGGCCCGGGTCAAGGAACTCTCCTCGCGGGTCCGGGCCGAGCTGTACGCGGCGGCCCGTGCCGGCCGGTACGAGGTCGACGGCCAGGTGACCCTGACCGACCTGCGGGCCCAGCAGCTCACCGCGCTGGGCGCGTTCCGGATCGCGGCCACCGCCGACCAGATCCGCCGGTACGACGAGACGTCGCAGGATCCGGCGTTCGTGGCGGCCACCAAGCTGGAGGAGCAGACCCTCCCCGACGACGCCGCCGAGCCCGTGCCGCTGCCCGCGCCGCAGTGGTGGGCAGCCAGCGAGCAGCGGCAGGAGCTGCTGCGCCAGCTGGAGGGTGAGGTGCTCGACGACGCCGTCCGCCGCGCCGACGACGCCAGCGCGACACAGTTGCGGGACACCCTGCTGGTGGTCGGCGGCATCCTCGCGGTGCTCCTGGTGGCCGTGCTCATCTCCCTGCTGGTCGGTCGCTCGATCGACCGGTCGATGCGGCTGCTGCGCAGCCAGGCGCTGCGGATCGCGCAGGTCGAGCTGCCGCACACCCTCGACCGGCTGCGCGTGGTGGACCGCCCGGTGGGCGCGATCGACGTGCCGCCGGCGGTGGTCGGCTCGCAGGACGAGATCGGCGAGCTGGCGGAGGCGTTCGTCGCGGTGCACCGCAGTGCGGTCGACGTCGCGGTCGAGCAGGCGATGATGCGGCGCAACGTCAACGCCATGTTCGTCAACCTGGCCCGGCGCAGCCAGGTGCTGGTCGAGCGGCAGCTCGAACTCCTCGACGAGCTGGAACGCGAGGAGAGCGACCCGGACCAGCTGGAGAACCTGTTCAAGCTCGACCACCTGGCCGCCCGGATGCGGCGCAACGACGAGAGCCTGCTGGTGCTCGCCGGCACGGAGTCCAGCCGGCGGTGGAATCGGCCGGTCGGCCTGGGCGCGGTGCTGCTCGCCGCAAGCGCCGAGATCGAGCAGTACCAGCGGGTGCGTCACGAGACCCACGCCGGGCTGCACGTGGTCGGGCACGCCGTCGGCGACCTGGTGCACCTGTTCGCCGAGCTGCTGGAGAACGCCACTGCCTTCTCCCGCCCGGACACCGTCGTGCGGGTCGTCACCCGTGCCGAGGGCAACGGCGCGCTGGTGGAGATCGCCGACCACGGGCTCGGGATGAGCTCGGCCGCGCTGGCGGAGGCCAACGCGGTGCTGGCCGAGCCGCCGGCGGCGGACGTGGCGGCCTCCGAGCGGATGGGTCTGTTCGTGGTGAGCCACCTGGGCGCCCGGCACGGGGTCGAGGTGCGGTTGTGGGGCGAACCCGAGGGCCTGATGGCCCGGGTTCGGCTCCCCGCCGAGCTGCTGGCCCCGGCGCCGGTCGCCGACCTGGACCAGCCGGCCGCACCGCGGATGCTGACCACCCAGATGGCTTCGGTCTCCCGGCACTCGGCGTTCACCGCCGGGTCGGCGTCCCCGCGGTCGGGCGAGTTCCCGGTCGCGGGTCGCCGCCCGACGTCGCCGTCGGCGGAGCTGCCGGTCGCCGGTGGTCCTCCGGTGTCGCCGCTGACGGGACTGCCGCTCGGGTCCGGCCATCCGGCGTCGCCGGCGACCGAGTTGCCGGTGGCGCACCGCCGTTCGGAGGCGTACTCCGGGGTACCGGCCGGGCCGCCGCTGGGCATGCCGCGGCAGGCCCGCGCGGTGCCGTTCCGGGCCGAGGACGTGCTGACCCCGTCGGCCGGATCGCCGGGCGGTGGCGGGTGGTTCTCCCGCCAGGGGCCGTCGTCCTCGGTGCTCGGTGTGACACCGCCGACCACCGCCACCCCGATCACCGGAGGAACCAACGAGCGGGGTCTGCCGGTACGTGTACCGATGGCCCAGCTCGCCGCCGTCACCGAGACCGCCCCGAGCCCGCCGACGTCGCGACACGATCCGGATCCGGACGCGGTCGGCGGCATGCTCTCCCGCTTCTACAGTGGGGTGCGGCGGGCGGAGGCCGAGGAGACCGTAGTGATGTTCATGCCGCGCGACGAAGGGGGACGACAACTGTGAGGACGTTGAGCCAGGAGGCACGCGACCTGAGCTGGTTGGTGAACGCGTTCGCGGAGCGGGTCCCGGGGGTGGCGCACGCCGTGGTGGTCTCCTCCGACGGCCTGCTGGTGGCGATCTCCGCCCACCTGCCGCGCGACCACGCGGACAAGCTCGCCGCGGTGACCTCGGGCCTGATGAGCATCACCGCCGGCGCGGCGCAGATGTTCGACGGGGACGTCGTCAAGCAGACGGTGGTCGAGATGGGACGGGGCTACTTCCTGGTCATGCAGATCCGGGACGGCTCGATCCTGGCCACCCTCGCGGCCGCGGACGCCGACATCGGCGTGGTCGGCTACGAGATGGCCCGGCTGGCGAAGCAGGCGGGCGAGATGCTCACCCCGGCGCTACGCGCCGAACTCCAGCAGGCGTTGCCCCGCTGAGCGGGGCCGCCCCGGCCGGCGGCGTATCGCCCCGGCCGGACCGAGCCCCCGGTCGGCCGACGGCCTGATTCCCACGGTGAGACCGGGTGAGCCGGCCGTCCGGCCGACGCGGCGGACGGACCGGCCCACCATTTCGCCGTTAGACGAACTTGCCGTGAAAAAGGCTGCGAAATTCCGGCCGTCACGGGATCACACGACGGGCGGGAACGGAGTAACGTACGTCACCGGAGAGGCCGCTCCCCCCGTGGCGGCCTCTCTTTTACGTCTCCGGCCCGCCGTCCGCATCGGACGGCGGGACCGGGTGCCGCAGCCCCGGGTGACCGGGCGGCAGCGAGCGCCGGATCACCACCCAGCTCTCCGCCAGCGCAGCCGCGACCAGCGGCCAGGTCAGCGCCACCCGGGCCACCACCAGCGCGATCACCTGGCCGCCGAGCCAGAGCGGCACGAAGACCGCCAGCCGCAGCGAATAGGTCGCCGCCCAGACCCAGCTGCCCCGGGCGTACGCCCGCAGCAGCGCGGGATCCCGCCGCCACCGGCCGCGCTGCCCCAAACGCCGCGCCGACCACGACGCCGAGCAGCGGCCAGCGCACCACGATGCTGACCACCCAGGCGAGCCCACTGGCCGCATTGGACACCAGCTGCACCAGGAAGAAGTCGCTGGCCCGCCCGGTCCGCAGGGCGATCAGCGCGGCCACGCAGACGGCGAGCAGCCCGATCACCACCGAGCGCGGCCGGTCCCCGCGGCCCAGCCGCCTGCCGGCCATCACCGCGCCGGTCGCCACCGCGGCGGCCACCCCGCCCCACAGCCCGGCGGCCAGCCAGCCGACGGCGAACGCCACCGGCGGAAGGGTCGCGTCGACTGCGCCCCGCCGGCCCCCGAGCAGGTCCGCCAGGGACTCCGTCCGCTCCCGCGACGGCCGTTCCCGCTCCGGCGTGCTGGTCACCCCGCTCACCCCCTCCACCTGTGCTTCCTCAACCTAGTCGGCCGGGGTCGATGTCTCGACGAGCGCCGATCCCGGTAGGCCGTTACGGTGTGCGGGTGCGCGATACGGCGAGGGGCTGGACGGCGGTCTGGTTGGTCGTACTGGCCCTGGTCCAGGCGGCCGCGTTGTTCCTGGTGTGGCGCTTCGCCGTGCACACCCGGCTCGGCCAGTGGCTGGACACGGTGGCACTGACCGGCAACCAGATCGGGCAGAGCCGCATCGACGGGCCGGTGGACCGCATCCTCAACGCCATGTCGGTGGTGTCCCTGCTGGTAGCCACGGCGATGATCGGCTTCATCGCGCTGATCCGAGGCCGTAAGGCGCTCGCCGTCACGGCCACCCTGCTGATCGCCGGTGCGAACGGGAGCACCCAACTGCTCAAGCACTATCTGGTCCGCCCCGACTTCGGCATCGACCCGGAGCGGGCGGCGGCCGGCAACAGCCTGCCGAGCGGGCACACCGCGGTGGCCGCGTCGGTGGCGGTCGCGCTGATCCTGGTGCTGCCGGCGAAGCTGCGGGTGCCGGGCGCGTTCCTCGGTGCCGGGTACGCGGCCGCCGCCGGGGTGGCCACCCTCTCCGCCGGCTGGCACCGGCCCAGCGACGCCGTCGCCGCCTTCCTCGTGGTCGGCGGCTGGGCCGCGGTCGCCGGCCTGATGCTGCTGTTCTTCCAGCGGGAACGGGCCGCGATCTCCGCGGCCGACGCGCATCGGGTGGCCGCCGCGGTGCTCGGCCTCGGTGGCGTGCTCGCGCTCGTCGTGTCCGGACTCGCTCTCGCCTGGCTGGCCTCCCGGTCCGGGACGCCCGCCGACGAGCTCAGCCGCCGTCCGCTCCTCATCGGATACGCGGGCAGCGCGGCCGGCATCGTGGGGACGATGGCCCTGGTGGCCGCGCTGGTCCTCGCGGTGGTGCACCGGCTGGTGCCCCGCTACAAGGGCTGATCAGCGGTAGAACGTGCCGACCATGGTGCCGCTGGCGAACTCGTTGTCGGTGAGCGCCCGGTGTACGTCCTCGGCGTGCGGCGAGTCCGGCAAGGTCAGCGGGCGTTCCAGCGCGTAGAGACGGAAGAAGTACCGGTGCGGATCCTCGTGCCGAGGCGGGTTCGGGCCGCCCCAACCGGTGGTGCCGAAATCATTGGGCCACTCCCGGCCCCCCAATGGCACCCCGCCCTCGGCGACCCCTTCCGACCGCGGCGAGATGTCGGTCACCAGCCAGTGCAGGAAAGGAGTCTTCCCGCCGTCGGGATCCTCGACGATCAGGACCAGCTGGTCGGTGCCGTCCGGTACCTGGGACCACTCCAAGGGCGGAGAGACGTTCCCGCCCTCCTGCGAGAAGCGTCCCGGTAGCAGGTCGTGGTCATTGAACGCGGTACTGCGGAGCATGATGCCGGCCATGGTGCGGCCCCTCCTCTCCTCGGTCCAGCGGCGCGTACCCGGCCGGCGGGCGGCGAAACGGCGGGTGGCAGGCTGGCCCGGCACGGAGGGACGGACCGGACGGGGAGGACGGGTGGAGACGGTACGGGTGGCGTTCCGCGACGAGTGCGGGCGGCTTGAGGACGTGCTGCGGGGCCTCGACGAGGCGGACCTGGACCGGCCCACGCCCTGCCCGCCGTGGGCGGTGCGGGACCTGCTCGCGCACGTGCGAACCGGCGCGGGGCGACTGGTCGACATGCTCGCCGCGCCGGCCCCCGAGCGGGCGGAGGTGGACGCCGCCGCCTACTTCGGGGCGGCCAAGTTCACCCCGGAGGTGGACGGGGCGCGGATCGACAGCGCCCGGCATGAGGCGCGGGAGCTGCCCGGCGTACCCGAGGTGGCGGAGGGCTTCGCGAGGGCCTGGCGGGCCGCCGACGCGGCGGTCGCCGCGCAGCCGCCGGGGCGGCTGGTCCGCACCCGGCACGGCGACGCGATGACGCTGACCGAGTTCCTGCGTACCCGGGTGGTGGAGGTCGGGGTGCACGGCCTGGACCTGGCCGACGCGCTGGATCGCCGGCCGTGGCTGACGCCCACCGCGGCGGAGGTGGTGGCCGACCTGCTTGCCGACGGGCCGGTGCCGGACGGGCTCGGCTGGGACGCGCTGACCCTGGTCCGCAAGGCCACCGGCCGGGCACCGCTGACCGAGCGGGAGCGCACGCTGGTCGAGGAGTCCGGCTTCCGCTGGCTCTCCTTCGGCAGCTGATCCGGCGCGCCCTCGCCAGGTCGCCGACCGGCGGCGGGCCCGCGCGGTCAGTCGGCGGCGCGGGCGGCCGGGACGTGCGGTGCGGTGCGGCGAAGGTGGTCCAGGACGATCGGGTCGATCCGGGTGGGGACGATCCGCTCTTCCAGGTTCTCCACTCCGGCCCAGGAGGCGAGCGCGTCATCCAGGCCGGCCGGGCCGACCGGGTGGCCGGCCGCGGCCAGCAGCACCGCCACCTCCTCGGCGAGCGGGCCGGTGAGGTCGCGCAGGGTGGCCGGGTCCGGCTTGCCGAAGAGCATGGTGTGGATGTCGAGCAGGCGGCCCAGCTCGGTGACCGGGTCGGGGTGGTCATCCACCCGCAGGTCCACCAGTTCGTCGCCGGTGCCGGCGTAGCCGCCGCGGCGCTGCACCACCAGCAGGCCGGCGCTCTGCCGGCCGCGCCGGTCGCCGCCGGCCCGGTCACCGGCGTGCAGCGCGGCCAGCAGCCGCTGCGGGAAGGGCAGCTCGGTGCCGCCCAGCCAGGCGTCCCGGATCGCGTCGATGACCTGCGGGCCGGCCAGGATGTTGCCCTGCGCGGCCCAGCCGTCGCCGGCCTGGCCGCCGGCCCACGGGTGGCAGCGCGGCCCGGTCCAGGTGGCCCCGTCGCCGGTCGCGCCGACCACGCCGAGCTGCCGGTCGTCCCGGCCCGGGTCGGCGGCGACCAGGCCGGCAATCACGTCCGTGGCGGCCACGCCGCTGCGTAGCAGCGCCAGCCCCTGCCCGCGGTACGCCAGGTTGACGTGTGCCTGGGTGGCCACCGCGCCCACCTCGGCCGCGGCGGCGGGGACCAGGGCCCCGGCGGCGAGGAACTTGCTGGCCACGGCGACGCCGTGCAGGAGGCCGTCGGCGGAGCGGGCGACGATCGAGAAGGTCACCGGCGGATGGTAGCGCCGGGGCGTCGCGCGCCGCCGTCCCCGCCTGGCGCGAGCCGACAGCCGGTCAGCCGGCCTGGCCGGGCGGGCGTCCCTCAGAACGGCGGGGCGGCGGCCTCGGGCGGGCGACCCCAGGCCCGGCGGGCGTCAGCGACCGCCACCCCGAGCAGCACGACCGCGGCGGTCGCCGCCGAGGCCAGCGACGCCACGTGCGCCAGCAGCGGCGCCGAGGCCAGGAGGATCAGGATGGCCACCCAGCGCGACGGCGACACCCGGCCGAAGACCTCGTACTCGAAGCGCGCCCGACCGGCAAGGAAGAGGGCCGGGCCGCCGAGGATCATCGAGATCCAGGCGATGTGGCTGTGCCCGGTCGGATGCTGGGTGACCAGCTCGTAGCCGATCGCGGTGGCCACCACGCCGATCACCATCATCAGGTGGGTGTCGGCGGCCGACCGGCCGATGGTGGCGGGATGGGCTGCCTTCATCACCGCCTCGCCCAGGATCTGCCCGGCCCGCTGCACGTAGATCCGCCACAGCAGCACCGACGTGACGATCGCCGTGGCGAAGGCGGTGGTCCGGGGCAGGTCGGGCCGGTGTCCGCTGTAGGCCAGGCCGGCGACGAGGACCGTCTCGCCGAGCGCGACGAGGAAGAACTGCTGGTACCGCTCGGCCAGGTGCTCCCCGGCGATGTCCCAGCGGGAGATGGTGGAGCGGCCCAGTCCGGGCACCGGCCAGCCGGTCCGCGTCGCCAGGTACTCCACGGCGACGGCGGTCGTCCAGAGCACCACCCGTGGATTGGTGGGCAAGAACGCCCCGGTCAGCCAGAGCACGCCGGTCGCCCCCAACGTGATCAGCATGCGCAGTTTCAGCCGGCGGTACGGGTGCTTGCCCAACGCCACCAGCAGGATCGCCGGCCGGAACACCTGCGCCACCACGTACGCGATGGCGAAGGCGAGGCCGGATTGGGTGAACGCCCTGGGGATCGCCACCCCCATCACCATGCTGCACACCAAGGTGATGATCACGATCGCCTGGATCCAGATGCGGTACGGGTCGTACCGGCTGGTCGTCCACGCGACTCCCTGCCAGATCGCCCAGAGCGCGAGCCCCAGCAGCAGCGTCTTGCCGCCGCCGGTGATCGCCCGCTGCACCGTGCCGTGTCCCGGTTCCACCGCCAGGTCCTGGAAGGCACGGGCGCCGATCCGGGTGAGCGCGAAGACGAACACCAGGTCGAAGAAGAGCTCCAGGAACGTCGCCCGCTTCGCGGCTTCCTCCACCGGGAGCAGACCCGGCGGTTCGGCGGTGCTCACGCTGGCCTCCCCCCGTCGGTCCGGCCCCTTCTGGCAGTCGTAACACCCTTTCCGGGCGGGCCGGTGCGGATCACGGGTATCGGCCCGGTCCGGATCTTGCTCCGGGCGGCGGCGAGCGGGCACGATCGACCGGTGACGAACCGATGGGGCATGACGGTGCCGCTGAGCGGCATCCCGCTCGCCGACCACGCGGCGGTCTACGCGGCCCTCGACCGGTCCGGCTTCACCGACGTCTGGTCGTCGGAGGTCGCCGGGACCGACGCGTTCACGCCGCTGGCGCTCGCCGCGGCGTGGCAACCCCGGCTCCGCCTCGGCACGGCGATCACCCCCGTCTTCACCCGGGGGCCCGGGCTGCTCGCGATGAGCGCCGCCGCCCTCGCCGAGGCCGCCCCCGGGCGCTTCGCGCTCGGTATCGGCGCCTCCTCGCCGGTGCTCGTCCGCGACTGGAACGCCGTGCGGTTCTCCGAGCCGTTCAAGCGGACCCGGGACGTGCTGCGCTTCCTGCGCGCCGCGCTGCGCGGGGAGACCGTCGACGAGGTGTACGACACGTTCACCGTCCGCCGGTTCACTCTGGAACGCCCGCCGGCCGCGCCGCCGCCGGTGCTGCTGGCCGCGCTGCGCCCCGGCATGCTGCGGCTCGCCGCCGCCGAGGCCGACGGAGTGATCCTCAACTGGCTCTCCGCCGACGACGTGCCGACCGCCCTCGGCGAACTCGGCGAACGCCGGCCCGGCTTCGAGGTCACCGCCCGGATCTTCGTCTGCCCGACCGAGGACGCCGCGCACGCCCGGGCGCTGGGCCGCCGGCTGATCACCGCCTACCTCACCGTGCCGGCGTACGCGGCCTTCCACCGCTGGCTCGGTCGGGACAAGGTGCTCGGCCCGATGTGGGAGAAGTGGGCGGCCGGTGACCGGCGGGGTGCCTCGGCGGCCGTGCCGGACGAGGTGGTCGACGCGCTGGTGCTGCACGGCTCGCCCGACGACTGTGTCGCGCAGGTCCGTCGGTACGCGGACAACGGGGTGGACGTACCCGTGCTGGCGGTGCTGCCCACCCCGGAGTTGGCCGCCGGCGGCGCAGCGGCGCTGGCCGCGTTGATTCCCAGGCTGGGTCCTGGCGGCGGGGAGGGGAACTGGGATGAACCTGACCGATCGGGTTGTCCTGATCACCGGCGGGGCGGGCGGCATCGGCGCGGCCCTCGGCCGCCGGTTCGCCGCCGAGGGCGCCGCCGCGGTCGTCCTCGGCGACCTGGACGCCGACGCGGCCCGCGCGGTGGCCGAGGGGATCGGGCCCGTCGCGCACGGGGTCGGCCTGGACGTCACCGACGAGGCGCAGGTCCGCGCGCTGGTCGACGAGACCGAGCGGCGGTACGGACGGATCGACCTGTTCTGCGCCAACGCCGGCGTGGCCACCGGCGGGGGAGTGGACGCCCCCGACGCCGACTGGGAGCGGGCCTGGCGGGTCAACGTGCTGGCCCACGTGCACACCGCCCGGGCCGCGCTGCCGGCGATGCTCCGGCGCGGCCAGGGCTACCTGCTCTTCACCTGCTCGGCGGCGGGCGTGCTCACCGCGGTCGGCGACGCCCCGTACACCGCGACCAAGCACGCGGCGGTCGGCTTCGCCGAGTGGCTCGCCATCACCTACCGCGACGCCGGCATCAAGGTCAGCGCGCTCTGCCCGCAGGGCGTGGACACCCCGATGCTCGCCGACGGCCTCGCCGCCGGCCACCTCGGCGCCCGGGTGATCGCCGCCTCCGGCGCGGTGCTCACCCCGGACCAGGTCGCCGACGCCACCGTCGCCGGGCTGGCCGAGGAGCGGTTCCTCATCCTGCCCCACCCGGAGGTCGCCACGTACGCGCGGCGCCGTGCCGAGGACCCGGACGGTTGGCAGGCCGGCCTGCGCAAACTGGTCCGCAAGCTGCGCGCCGCGGATCAGTAGGAGCTGCCGTGGCCCCCGCCGCCGTCGTGCCCGCCCCCGTGGCCGGCGGCGTCGCCGTACACGCTGTTCTCCAGGATCGCCCCGGAGTAGCGGTCCACGGGCGGGCCACCCCGCTCGAAGGTGTCCCGGTGCGGCCGGGGATCCGACCGTCGCAGCTCGCGCGCGGCTTTGCGGGCCGCCGCCAGCTTCTCCTCCCGGGACGGTTCGGCTCGGGTACGCAGCCGCCGCCGGCGGGCGACGACCAGGAGAACGCCGGTGAGGGCGGCGCAGGCCGCGGCGAGCGCGGCGACGACCGCCCAGGCAGGTGCGGACATGCCTCGACTGTAGGACCGCCTGGCAATCCGCACCGCCCGGAGCGCCGCGGAGCTGCGGTGGAGATGAGGATGGTGCCGCAGCGGTATCGCGCCGCATGATGGCTCAGACTGGTGCGGGCCAAAGGAAAATCGTCGGATGCCCATGCCCCGGGCTGAGAGACTGCGCTCCATGCTCCCCGGACGTGACCGGCCTCCGCCCTGGGCGGAGGCCGGCGTAGCCATGCGTCGCTTACCTGAACCGCTTGGGGTTCGAGTTACCCGGGTTGGCCAGGTTGTGGATCTCCCACCCGTATCCCGGGCTGTCGCTGTCGTGCGCCTGCTGGCGTACGTACTCGCCGCGACTGGTGCCGCCGGGGTAGCAGTCGGTCTGGTTGCAGGCCTTCACTTCCTGGCCCCAGTTGTCGGGCGGAGCGGCCAGGGCCGGGGCAGCGGCGGGCAGCCCCATTCCCACCGCGAACGTAGCGATGACGACTGCTCGCTTGACGGATCGCTTCAACGGTCCTCCTCGGATCCACCTGCATGGACTAGATGTTGTCCAGTCGAAAACATTCTCGGATCCAAACATGTCACCGCCCGCGGTCCGCCCAGACGCGCCGAGAAGCCGGCCGAGCGCTACGTGGGCTGCTACCCGAAGTGATTAGCGGCGCCAGCGCAGCGGGCCGGGGCGCACCGTCCACAGCAGTCGCCGCCACCGGGGTCGGGCGGCGCGCAGCGCTGAGACGTACCGGCCGGCCAGCGCCGCCGCCCGGTCCGCCTGGTCGGGGGTCGCCGTGCCTGGGGCGAACGCCACCTGGTTGAGCAGCCCGGCCAGCTCCTCGACCGCCCCGCCCGGTAGTCCGGCGGCCTCATCGCCGGACCCGGATGCGGCGTCGCCGTCCGCCGCGTCGTTCGGAACTACCGGACCGCTGTTGCCGGCCAGGGCCGCGCGAGCCTCGGCCAGGGTACGGCGGGCCTGCTCGGCCACCTCGGCCGCGGCCAGGTCGTCGCCGACCGGGCGCCCGGACAGCCGCAGCGCGTCGGTCAGCTCCCGCCAGGCGCCGGCGATCCGCTGGCCGGGGTCGCCCCGCTCGAGCCGGGCCCGGGTCAGGTTGCGGCGCAGCCCGGCCAGGGCCAGCAGCACCAGCCCGACCAGCAGCACCAGCCCGCCGGCACCGCCGCCGACCAGCAGCGGCGTACCCGGGCCACCCCGGCCGCCGGTCCGGCCGGGCGCGGCCGCCGCCGGCGGCGTCGGGGTGGGCTCCAGCGTCGGCTCCGGCACCTCCGACGGGGGCGGGTCGTCCGGCGTCGGGCGGAAGTCCTCCTCCACCGGGCGGGGTTCCTCGTTCGGCCGGGGCATCGGGTCGAACGGCACCCAACCGACGCGCTCGAAGAGCACCTCCGGCCAGGCGAACGCGTCCGCGGCGCGGACCGGGCCGTCGGTCCGGGGCACGAAGCCCACCACCACCCGGGTGGGCAGGCCGGCCAACCGGCCCAGCACCGCGAACGCCGCCGCGAACTGCTCCGAGGTGCCCCGCTGTCCGCCGCCGTTGCGCGGTCCGAACAGGAAGAACGCCAGGTTCGGGTACGCGTGCCCGCTCGGCGCGTCCGCGGTCACCCGGTAGTGCCCGGCCAGGAATTCCTCGATGGCCGCGGCCCGCGCGTACGGGGCGCCGTTCTCCTCGGCGAGCTGGGTGGCCAGCTTGCGCAGCTGCTCAGGCGCCCCGTCGGGCACCCGCAGCACCCGGGCCACCGCGTCCCCGGCCGGCACGTTCGCCATGGCGAGCAGGTTCGCGTCGGGGCGCTCCCGCACCGAGGTGACCGTGTACCGCAGCCCCGGGGCCAGCCCCTCCGGCCGGATCAGCGTTCCGGTCGCCGGGTCGTACGCCACCCGGGCGCCGGTCACCTCGCGCGGCGTCGGTACGGCCGGCAGCAGCCGCCCGGTCAGGTCGGCCACGGTGATCTCCTGCCGGACCGTCTCCGTGGTGGCCCCCGCGGCCGGCTCCGTCGCCGGCAGGATCCGCCCCGCGTTCCGGTACGTCGCTCCGACCCGCCAGGTCACCCCGTCGTAGTCGCTGAGCACCGCCAGCCGGATCCGGGTCCCGCCCTGCTCCGGCGCGCCCGTCTCGGTCCGCACGTCGAGAAGCTTCTGGTCCGGGTTCAGCGCCCAGCCGGAGATGCGGATCAGCGGGTTCTCGTCCAACGACTCCACCTGCGGCGGCTCGACGTACCGGCGCGGGTCGACCGGGCGGTCGTCGACCTGGCCCGCGACCACCGGGGCGAGCAGGGCGGCCAGTGCCACCACCACCGCCACCCCGGCTGCGCTCGCGGCGAGCAGTCGCAGCCGCACCGCCGCGCGTACCGCCGGGGCGAGACCGGCGACCGGGTCGCCGGTGGCCGGGGTGTTCCGCCGGGACGGCACCGTCAGGCCGGCGGCGGCGACCGCCGCGAACACCACGGTCGGCGCGATCGCCGGGCCGGCGTTCGGGCCGACCACGTAGACCGCGCCCGCGTAGAGCAGCACCGGCGGCAGGTAGCTGAGCAGCACCCGACCCGCCCGCAGCGCCACCTCGGCGGCGGCCAGCCCGGCCAGCCAGGCGGCGACCACCGGCACCAGCACGGTGTCCGGCGCCGGTTCGATCGGGATCATCGCGGTGAGCAGTCGGGGGATGGCGTTGCGGGCGGCGTCCGCCGCGACGTCGCCGAGGCTGCCCGGAAGCGCGGCGTGGCTCGCCGCCAGCCGCAGCGACAGCACCGTCCACCCGGTCAGGGCGGCCACCGACAGGGGCGCCACCAGCCAGGACGGCAACCGGCGGGCGGCGACGCTGACCAGCACGGAGCCGGCCGCCGCACCCATCATCAGGCGGGTCAGCAGCGGTCCGGCGTACACCCCGCCCAGCACCACGCCGGCCAGGGCGATCATCGTGATCAGTGCCAGCGGCACCGGTACGGCCCGCAGCGCTCGTCCGGTCGGGCCGCCCGTGGTCGGCCCGGGCGGCGCGTCGGCCGCCGGGCGCGGCGGCGTAAGGGTCACCATCGGCGGATCCCGTCCCACTCGGCGGCGAACCCCGCGCCGTCGGCCGCGTCCACCACGACCAGGCCCACCGCGCCGGCCGGTGTCGGCTCCGCCGCGCCGAACACGCCCACCACCACCGAGGGGTACGCACCGCGCAGTGCGCCGACGTGCCCCAGGTCGCCCCGCGCGCCCGGCCCGGTGAGGAAGACCAGCGTGTCGCCCGACCGCTCCTGCCGCAGCCGATTCATCGCGGTGCGCAGCACGTCCGCCCCGCCCTCGGCCAACTCCACCGCGGCGAGCCGGTCCAGCGGACCGACGGAGCCGACCGGGTCCTCCTCGGGCGGTGCGACCAGCAGCAGGCTCACCGGCAGCTCCTCCCGGACCGCGGCGGCCACCACCGACGCGGCCGCCTCGCACGCCGACTCGAAGGACTCGGCGACCCGGTCCACCCGCTCCGGGTGGGCGGTGGCCCGGTTGTCCAGCACCACCACGATCCGGGGCAGGCTGGTGTCCACGTTCTCCCGCACCATCAGCTCGCCCACCCGGGCGCTGGTCCGCCAGTGCACCCGGCGCAGCTCGTCGCCAACCACGTACTCGCGCAGCGAGTCGAAGGTGATCGAGCCGTGGGGCACGCTGTCGGTCCGCCCGTCCAGGCTGCGCCCGGCTCCGGTCGGTACCGCCGCCAGCGGGTGGATGCGGGGGTGCACCCAGACCGGCACCGGTTCTCCGTAGGAGCGGGCCAGCGCGACCAGCCCCAGCGGGTCACGTCGGGTCACCCGCAGCGGCCCGACCGGCACCACGCCCCGGCGGTGGGTCGGCACCTCGTAGCGGACCTCGGTGTCCCGACCGGGACGCAGCCGCAGCAGCGGGACCGGCACCAGCCGTCCGCCGCAGCGGTCCTCGGCGACCAGGTTCGCCGCGCGCAGCCGCCCGGTGTTGCGCACGGTCAGCGTCATGGCGGCTGGCTCGCCCCGGGCCACCCGGTCCGGGTCGGCCACCCGCTCGACCGTCAGCCGGGGCCGCCAGGCGGCGGTGACCAGGGCGTGCCCGACGGCCACGGCGGCCGCCGCGCCGAGCACGGTCAGCTCCGGGTACGCGAACCGGAAGCCGACGCCGAGCAGGGCGACGGCGGCGGCGAGCAACCCGACGCCCCGGGTGGTGATCCCCACGGTCCCGCCGACCGGGTCAGACCTGCGCCGGGGTGGGCTGCCCCGACGGCAGCGGCACCGGCACCGAGGCGACGGCCTGGCGCAGCACCTCGGCCGCGCTCACCCCGCGCACCTGGGCGTCCGGGGTGAGCAGCAGCCGGTGCGCGAAGACCGGCTCGGTCAGGGTCTTCAGGTCCTCCGGCATGATCCAGCCCCGCCCGTCGATCAGCGCGTACGCGCACGCCGCCCGGGTCAGCGCGATGACACCGCGCGGGCTGACCCCGACCCGCACCTGCGGGTGGTTGCGGGTGGCCGCGGCCAGCCGCACCGCGTACGCGTAGAGCGGCTCGGCGATGTGCACCCGCCGGGCCATCCGCACCATCTCCCCGATGGTGGCGGTGTCGGTGACCGCGCTGAGCGAGTCGGGGGAGCGGACGGCGGCCCCGCGCAGCACCTCGATCTCGACGGCCTCGTCCGGGTAGCCGACCGACAGCTTCACCAGGAACCGGTCGAGCTGAGCCTCGGGCAGCCGGTAGGTGCCGTCCATCTCCACCGGGTTCTGGGTGGCCACCACCAGGAACGGCTGCGGCACCGGGTGGCGTACGCCGTCCACGGTGACGGTCCGTTCCTCCATCACCTCCAGCAGCGCCGACTGGGTCTTCGGCGACGCCCGGTTGATCTCGTCGGCGATGACGATGTTGGCGAAGACCGGACCCGGGTGGAACTCGAAACCCCGGGTGGCCTGGTTGAAGATGGTCACCCCGGAGACGTCCGACGGGAGCAGGTCCGGGGTGAACTGGATGCGCCGCCACTGACCCTTGACCGTCGCCGCGATCGCCCGGGCCAGGGTGGTCTTGCCGACCCCGGGCACGTCCTCGAGGAGGACGTGCCCCTGGGCGAACAGCGCGGTCAGCGCCAGCCGGACCACCTGCGGCTTACCCAGCACGACCGCGTTGACGTTCTCGGCCAGCCGCGCGGCGAGGGCGGCGAAGCCCTGCACCTCCGGCTGGGTGAGCGGTTCGGGGGTGTTCACGTGCGCGAGTGCTCCTCGATCGGGTGGCGCGGTCAGCAGGTGGGCAGGAGGTTGATGTTGTCGCCGCCCTCCAGGTTCAGCCAGGCCCACGGGATGTAGTTGCGTCCCGAGTACTCGACCTGCACCCACCAGCTGCTCTGCTTCTGGTTGTTGTAGATCCAGGAGTCGACGTTCTCGCCCTGCCTCTTGCAGTACGCCCGCAGCCGGGTGCCGGGCTTCGCCCAGCCGACCTGCTTGGCGTTGAGCTGCTGCGGGACGGAGAAGATCTCGTTGCCGTTGCGACCGGACACGTCGGCGTCGCAGTAGGTGCGCTGGTCGCCGCTGGGCCCGTTGTTGCAGGTGGCGATCCCGTACAGCGGGTCGGTGCCCTGGGCCTTGGTGGCGGTGCCGTTGCCGGCCGCGTTGGTCGCGGTCACCGTCACCGTGTACGCCGTGCCCGGGGTCAGCCCGGTCACTCGCAGGCTGGAGCAGCTCCCGCTGGCGGTCTTCCCGCCGGTGGCAGCCGAGCAGGTGGCGTTGCCGCCGCCGGCGTCCACGGTGAACGACACCGTCACCGAGGTGGTGTCCGCCGACGAGCCGGTCACCGTGATCCGCGGCGCGGCAACTGTCCGGGCGGTGGTGCTGGCCTCCGGGCCGGGACCGGCCTCGTTGACCGCCTTCACCTTCACCGTGACGTTCTGCCCGTTGCCCAGACCGCCGACCGTGGTCCGGGTGTCGGTCACCTCGCTGGCCTTCCCGCCGACGTCCACCAGGTACCTGGTGACCGGGCGGCCATTGTCCACCGCCGGCGCCCACTGCACCGACACGGTGCCCGGCTGGTCGGCCACCGTGGCCGCCTTCAGCTCGGTGGGCGCGCCGGGAGCGGCGAACGGCACCACGGTGTTGCTCACGGGGGAGGCCTTCGAACCGGCGCCCTTGTCGTTCACCGAGACCACGGTGAAGGCGTACTGGGTGCCGTACTCCAGTTGGCCGGCCGGGACCACCAGCTCGGTCTTCCTCGACTCGCCGGCCGGGGCGGCGGCGCCGGCCGAGGTGGCGGTGATCGCGTACTTGGCGATGGTGTTGCCCTGGCCGTTGGCCGCCGGCCACCTCACCAGCACGGTGCCGTCGGGCCGCGCCTGTGCGGTGACGCTGGCCGGCGGGTCCGGCACGGCGGCCGTCGGGGTGACCGGGTTGCTCCTGCGGGACGGCCCGTCGCCCTTGGCGTTGACCGCGTGCACCTCGAACGTGTACGTCTCGCCGTTGGTCAGCCCGGTGATCTCCACGGCGCGCTGGTTGGCGCCCACCTCGTGGCGCTGGCCGGCGCCCTCGACCACGTACTTGGTGATCTGGGCGCCGTTGGCGGCCGCCGCCTGCCAGCTCACCCGCGCCGACGCGTTGCCGGCAGCGGCGGTGACGCCGCGCGGCGCGCCCGGCTTGCCCACCTTCGGCTTCTTCGGCGGGGGCGGCGGCACCGGAGCCGGCGGCGGATCACCGCCGAGCACGTCGTTGGCGTACTTGTTGACCTCGCGGACCTGGTTCCGGTCGTCCACCACCTGCGCGGTGGCCGAGTTCGGCGGGTTGATGAAGAGGTGGTTCTCGCGGACCTCCAGCTCCATCGGGCCGGGCCGCCCGGAGCCCTTGATGGTGTCCACCAGCTGCCCAGCGGCGTCGAACGAGTAGACGGTGCCGGTGCTCTCGTCGGCGCAGTAGAACCGGCCGGCCCAGGCCACCGCCGGGCTCAGCCGGTCACCGGCGCCGGGGACGGTGAACTGCCGCACGTCGGCCCCGTCGTGCACCACGTGCACCTTCCGCTCGCCGGGCACGGTCACCGGGACCTGCGGTCCACTGGTGCGGGGCGGGAGGCTGCCCGGGGCGGACATGGTGAGGCTGGCCCGCTTCGTCTGGCCGGCCTGCACGGTCACCAGAGAGGCGGAGGTGCGGTCCAGCACCGCGACCCCGTCGTCCAGGGTGGACACCACCAGCTCGTGGCTCGGCTCGGCGACCTCGTACGTCTCGACCTGCTTCGGGCTCAGCCCGGCGGGCGGCGCCTGGCCCGGCGTCTCCGGCAGCTCGGCGGCGGTGACCGCCGACACCGTGCCCTCGCTCGGCACGGCGACCCATAGCCGGCCCGCACCGTCGAAGGCCCCACCGGTGATGCCCGGCGGGTAGCGGACCGGCTCACCCACCGGGGTCAACGCGCGTGGGTCGAGCTGCCGCACGATGCCCTGCACGGCGTCCACCACGAACGCCGCGTCCTCGTGCAGCGCCACGCTCACCCCGAACCCCGGGGCGGTCGGCGTGGTCGCGGTGATCTGGAGGGTGGCCAGATCCAGCGAGCTGACCTGGCCGGTGTTCAGGTCGCGCAGGATCAACAGCCGGTCGGTCTGGGCCACCTGCATCTGGTGCCGGCGCCCCCCGGGAACCTCCATCCGGGTGTCCACCCGGGCGCTGACCCCGTTGATCCGCGCCATCTCGCTGCGGGTCGTGCTCCACAACCAGGAGCTGGCGTCGTAGTTGGCCACCGCGTTGTCGGCGGCGCCCAGCCCGAGCACGGTCAACCCCATCGCGGCCAGCAGCGCCGCCACGGTGCCGATGGTGACCAGTCCGCCCCGCATCCGCCGGGGGCGGGGCGCGGGCGCTTCCACCCCGGTGCTCGTGACGTCCTCGATGGTTGCCACAGCCGGCTGCCTCCCCATGTCGGTGGGGGAGGCACCGCGCACGAGTGGTCGACCCTCCCCAGAGCCGGGAGCCATCATAGGGGCCGACCGACGAGCGGGGAACCCGCACCGTCCCGCTGTGGACACCGAGCGTGTCGTGGGTGAAGGCCCGGTCAGTTGGGCGCCGTGCCACCCTCCCGGTCGGTGCAGACCTGCCCCGAGGTGGCGTAGGTGTCCGTCGAGTACACCGCCAGGACCGTGAAGCAGTAGTCCAGCTTCGGGCTCAGCCCGTTGACCGTGTACCTGGTCGTCCCCGGGTCCACCGTGGCCATCACGCCCAGCTTCTGGCCCGCGCGCCCGCCGGCCACCACGAACGGCACACCGCCGTCGGTCGGGTCGGTCCAGGTGACCGTGATCGTCGTGGTGCCGTCCTGGAGCCGCAGGTCACCCGGGGGAGGGCCGCTCACCTTCGGCCTCGCCGCGCTCTGCGCCGGTGTGGGCCCGGGCGCCGGCGCCGCGTCGCGGTTCAGCACCACCGCGCCCACGCCCACGGCGGCCGCCACCGCGACCACCGCGGCACCGACCACCACGGCCACCGTCGTCCGGCTCCGGCCACGCGGCTCCGGCTCCTGCGCCACCGGGTACGCGGGCGGCTGGTGGAACGGGGCCGGCACCGCCGGCCACCCACCCTGGTCGGGGTACGTCTCCGGGCCCGGCGTCGGGTGCGTCGGCTCGGGAAACTCGAGCAGTTCGTCGTAGACCGGCAGCGACCGCGCGCCACCCTCGTCCGCCGCCGGGCTGGCGGGCTCGGCCGGATCCGGCCGCGGTTGGTCGCCCTCATCGGTCGCCGGCTGCAGCCGCGGACCGGCCGGCCGCTCCACCGGCTGCGGCGGGGCGGCGCTGCTCCACGGCGGGGCGGTCAGCCCCCACGGCGGCACCGGGGACGCGCTCACTGGCGCGGCGGCCGGCGGCCCGCTCACCGGCGGCGGCGCGACCGGCGGGTACCCACGCCCCGGCGGTGCGCTCACCGGGTACCCAGGCCCCGGCGGTGCGCTCACCGGCGGCACCGGGGCGGTCGGCGGACCGCTTACCGGCGGAGGGTCGAACGGTGAGCCGTTCTGCGGTGGTCCGCTGACGGGCGGTGCGCTGAACGGTGCGGCGCTGACTGGCGGTGCGGCCAAGGGAGCAGCGCTGACCGGTGGAGTGCTGAACAGCGCCGCGCTCTGCGGTGGTCCGCTGACCGGCGGTGCGCCGAGCGGCGGTGAGCTGACCGGGTGCGCGCTGACGGGCGGGGCACTGACCTGGGGCGCGCTGACCGGCGACTCGGGCGGGCCGCTGACGGGCGGGCCGTCGACCGGAGCGGGCGCCGGGGGGTCGGCCGCCTTCGACGCCGCGTGCTCCGTCTCCTCCCGCAGCAGCGGCCCGATCTGCTGGACCTGCACGGTCGGCTTCGCCCAGCCCGGCGCGGGGGCGGCATCGCCGGACGGGCCGGACCCGGGCGTCTCGGCCTGCCGCCCGGGGGATGGCTGATCGGCCGTCTGCTGCGAGGGCATCACCGACCCTGCTGGCGGTGCCGAGGTGGGGGCGGGGAACAGCGGCCCGGAGGTCGGCGTGGTGACCGCAGCGGGTGGTGCCGGAATGGTCGGGGCCGGGGGAAGGACACCGGATGCCGACGGGGCGGAGGTGGGTGCCGGGACCTGTGGCGACGAAGGCACCGGCCCGGCTGCCGAGGGTACGGCTGCGGGACCCGGCGCGCCGGAGGTCGGCGTCGCCGGTGTGGGCGGGACCGGGATGACCGGTGCCGGCGGCAGGGGAGCCGACGGCGCGGCGACCGGCGGCGCCGGGCTCAGCGTGGGCGGCGCCGGGATCACCGGGGGTGGCGGCAGCGGGGTGGAGGCAGGAGCCGCGCTGGTCGGGGCCGGCGCGGGAACCATCGGCGGTGGCGGCAGCGGAGTGCGCGTGCGGTGGGCCGGTGGCTCCCAGGGCGACGGTCGCGCCGGACCGGGTGGCGGTGCCCACTCCGTACCGGTCGCGGGCGACGCGGCGCGCGGGGCGGCCGGGGGCACCGCGCGGGGAGGCGGCGGGACAGCTGGCCCGGGCGGGGCGGCCGAAGGCTGGTGCGGCACCCGCACGGCCGGCATCGAGACCGTGGGCCCGGACAGCGCGGCCGCGCCCGACTCGGGGGCGGGAGCGGCGGCGGAGCCGCCGAGGTACTGGCGGGCCGTGCGTACCGCGGGATGGTCCGGACCGAGCACCGCGGGCCCGGCGGTGGCCACGCGGGCGTAGTTGCGACGGGCCTCGTGCCGGTTGCCGAGTTCCTCCGCCACCCCGGCGAGGTCGAAGCTGAGCGCGAGCATCAGCGGGTCGGCCTCGCCGCGACGACGCTCGCCGGCCGCGTACGCCTCCTCCAGCACCCGCCGAGCGGCGGCCGGGTCGTCGGCCTCCCGGTGCAGCCGGGCGAGCAGGTGACCGGTGGTCAGCACGTCGGGGTGGTCCTCCCCGTATGCCGGCCGGGCTGCCGCGATCGCGTCGGTGAGGAGGCGGCGGGCGGTGGCCAGATCACCCGCCGAGCGCAGGGCGAGGGCCTGATGTTGAGCGGCGGTCAGGGGGGAGGGGTGGGACACGTGAGCAATGCTGCCCGGAAGGGGTGCCAGGGCGCTACCCGGCCCGACATACCCGGGATCGCCTTCCGTGGGATGTCTCTGGTCAAGCCTGCTGACCTGCGGAAACGCGGCACGCGGATGGCGATGTGCATGATCCATCTGCGCCGTGTACAGTAATCCCCCGTGCGGCCCACCGGGGCGGCCGACCGGTGAGAAGATCGCCTCGGCCGACAGGGTAGGCTGGACGAGCAAGTCCGGGTGGCGGAATGGCAGACGCGCTAGCTTGAGGTGCTAGTGCCCGTATAGGGCGTGGGGGTTCAAGTCCCCCCTCGGACACCAGCAGAACTCCGCATACAGAAGGCCGCTGACCAGGCGTTATTCAGGTCAGCGGCCTTGATCGTTTCTCGGGCAAGATCCGCCGTGGGAACACCGTGGGAACACCGGCTCTGAATCGCCCCGTCCGCGCCAGCGGCCGGCGCGATCTTGTGCCCGGCGAGCACGACGGTTACGGTCCCACTGTTGCGCATATAGGTGCGTCGGCGGTGGAGCCCGCAGGACACCGGGTCGAGGCCGCCTACGTTCACGTGGAGGAACGGTGGCGTCAGTCGAGAAGAGGACGACGAAGGACGGCAAGAGCAGCCGGTGGCGGGTGAAGTGGCGGAACGGCGGCCGTCGCGAGAACCCCTGGAGCAGCCGCACGTTCGACTACCAGACGGACGCGAGGCGGTTCAAGACGCTGGTCGAGGCGGCCGGCGAGCGGATGCCGAACCAGGACCAGCTGGCCGAGCACGGCTTCGCCCAGCTCGTCCCGGCGGGTGTGGTTATGGCGCCCGAGCCGGCCGAGGGGCAGCTGACGTTCCGGGCGTACGCCGAGGAGTGGCTGGGCCAGCTGGTGAAACCGCACCCGGAGACGGTCCGCAAGTACCGGGAGCGCCTGGAGAAGCACGTCTTCCCGCGGCTGGGCGACCGGCCGATCGTCGATATCACCCGGCGGGAGATGCGCGAGTGGCAGCAGGGCCTGCGCGACGCCGGCCTCTCGGCGAAGACGATCGCCAACATCCGGGGCGAGAGCGTGGTGCCGATCTTCAAGGCGGCGTGCCGGCCGGGCGAGGACGGCGAGCCCGCCGTGCGGACGTCGAACCCGATGGACGGCCTGGCGCTGCCCGAGGGCCCGCGCGCCGAGCGGGACATCCTGGAGAGCCCCGATGAGGCCCGGCTGTTCCTCGAGGCGGCGTACGCGGTCGACCCGGAGGCGGCGGACCTGCTGCTGTGCAAGCTGTCGACCGGGCTGCGCTGGGGCGAGGTGTCGGCGCTGCCGCCGAGGGCGGTGAGTGTCGCCCGGGGCACGGTGTCCATCGTGCAGGTCCTGCGGAAGGTGAACCGCCGGTGGGTGGTCGAGCCCAAGCCGAAGACGAAGCAGGGCTACCGGGAGGTGCCGCTGCCGGCGTCGGTGATGCGGATGGTCACCGACCGGGTGGCCGCCGCCAGCCGAGAGCCGGGGCGGCAGTTCGTGTTCGTGGCGCCGCGCGGCAACCACTGGCGGTACGAGGACTTCTACACGGACCGGTGGGTGAAAATCCGCGACCTGGCCCGTGAGCGGGGCCTGGCGCGGCGGATGACGATGCACGGACTGCGGCACTCGCTGCTGACGCTGCTGGCGACCGAAGGCGTCGACCTGGCGGCGCTGCGCACGATGGCCGGGCACGCGAGCGTGACCACGACGATGAACGTCTACGTGCACGCGACGCGGCGGCACCACGAGCCGGTGCGGCGGATCGTCGGGGACTTCCTCGGCGTCGATGCGCTGACCACGGGCTCACCCGTCGGATAGCGAGACCCCCGACAGGAAGCGGGCGGTGGGTCACCCGCCGCCCGCTCGGGCGTCATCGACCAGCGTGCTGCACTGGCATCGGGCAGGCAAAGGAGCGCCCATCTACCGACTCAAGGTTGCGGCAGTGGGGCATCATGCCCAGCGTGGAACCGTACCCCGAGGACAGCGACCGAAAGCAAGGGCTTGCGAAGTCCGCCGAGATGGCCATTTCGTTCGTGCCCGTCGCGGGCAGCGCCCTCCAGGTCGCCTTCAACGAACTCGCTGGCCGGCGCCTTGCCGACCGACGCACCCGATGGCTGAACGACCTCGCCGCGAAGGTGCACGAGCTCGAAGAGCAGGTCGGAGACTTCGCACGGCTCACCGGCGAAGACGCGTTCATGGACGCGCTGACCACGGCCGCGCAGATCGCCGACCGCACCTCACGGGCCGAGAAGCTCGAGGTGCTGCGCAACGCGGTCGTCAACTCCGTGATGCCCGACGCGCCCGACGTCGACACTCAGCAGCTCTTCTTCGACATGATCGACCGGTTCACCCCGACCCACGTGCGAATGCTGAAGCTCCTGTCCGACCCGCCTGGCTGGTTCGACCGCCACGGCATACCTCGGCCGAACACCTCCATGGGCCCGAAGACAGGCATCATCGAGGCCGGCATGCCGGAGCTTGCCGGCCGCCGCGATCTGATCGACCGGTACGCCGGTGCGCTTACCACTGCTGGCCTGATCAACCAGTCGCTCACCGGGATGATGACGGAGAACGGACTGTGGGCGCCGGCGACGACTCCGCTCGGTGTCGAGTTCCTGGCCTTCATCGCGGACCCCGAGAGCAAGGTCGACTAATCCTCGGGCCGCCGCGGGCCGGCCGCGGGTTCGTCGCGCGCGGCTATGGCCACTGCTGCTGAAGGATCGTGATCGGGCACGCCGCGCCGGGCCCGTGCAGGCGAGAGCATGGAGGAGACGCAGGTGACGAGTACGGCCTCGGACGGAGGGGCGGCGGAGGCGTCGATCGACCCATCGTGGTGGGCTCCCGCGGTGGTAGATGAGAACGGCCTCTCACGCGGGAACGAATGCCCCGAGGTGCTTTCGCTCGACCTCGCCCGCCTGAGGGCTGAAGCTCAGGTAGATGCAGGAGAGGACAGCCTCAGGACGCGCGTGCTGGACGTGCTGGCGAAGGCGGCGTCCCCCATGCTGGTTCCCGACAACTGGGCGGAGCCGTACGCGCCCGCCATGGAGATCGGGAATCGTCGATCGTTCGTCCCAGACGACTTGAGCAAGCCGGAGCTCGAGTTGCTGGCCCGCCTCGTGCCCCTCATCGAGGAGCCGGCCCTGAGGGCCAGGGTCGCTGACATCGCGTGGTCCTACGGCAACCGGGGCAACATGGACCTGCTGTCCGCTGCGGTGGATGCGTACCGCTCGGTGCCGCTGGAGCGCGACGCCTGGCTTGATGCGGGTCGTGACGGCTGGCGACGGGCGCTTGAGCTGTCGCTGCGCCGGGGCAAGGCCGGCCGCCAAATTGTCATGGAGATGACGACGGAGCTGGCCGAGTTTCTGCTTGCCAAGGATGGCTCTGCGGGTTTCATGCTGACCGAGATTTCGGACCTGCTGCGCAAAGTCAGGTCCGTTGATCAGGCACCTCGGGATCTGGCCGACCACTTCGTGTCGCTTGCCGCTACGGTCGCCGGGAACCATCGGCTCAGGCGCGCGTACGAGCGCCACGCCTGTACCTGGTTCTCGCGGGCGGGCGAGACAGACCTCGCCAATGAGTGCATCGAGCGCGTCGCCTTGGCGTACATCGACGAGGCGGACGAGCGACTAGCGCAGGACAGGGGCGCGCTCGTTGCCGGCATGTTCATCGAGAAGTCCATCGCGACCATACGTGGTCTTCCCCGGAAGTACCGCTCCGCACGCGGTCTCGACGGGCAACTCCAGCAGCTGCGGGACCGGCTCGCTGACATGCGAGAGCTCTCGCTAGAGGAGATGATGCTCATCCAGTCGGACCCGATCGACATCACTCCCTTTGTTGAGGATGCGCGCAAGAGGGTGTCTGGGAAGGAGCGACTCGAAGCACTCGTGAGTCTCGCAGGAATCGTGCCGCTGATCGACGCGACGAAGGCGATGGCCGCCGCGCGAGAGCGTATGCAGGGGAGCGTGTCGCATCTGTTCGGCAGCTCGACGTTCAGCACGGATGCACGGAAGGTCGCCACCCGGGCAGGGCTTGGCGTGGGCGAGCCGTCTGACGAGGCAGTCTTCGCCGAGGTGGTCCGGTCATTCACGTGGGGGATCGACCTCCACGTCAAGGCATTCATCTACCCTGCCCTCGAGGCGCTGATGCTCGAACACCGCTTCGACATCGGATTCCTCACAAACATCTGCTACGAATCGCCGGCCGTCCCCCCAGGGCACGTCGGCCTGTGGGCGCGTGGGCTCTGGCACGGGCTTTCCCGTGACTTCCCGTCGGCCATTTCGATGCTCGTGCCCCAGGTCGAGCAGCTGGTGCGCGTTCACCTGAAGGCCCACGGGATCTTCACACTCTTCGTGGACGAGAACGGCGTCGAGACGGAGAAGGGGCTCAACACCCTGCTTGAGATGCCGGAGTCGTTGCAGCTGCTGGGACCTGATCTCACCCTAGAACTGCGTGCCCTGCTGTGCGAACAGCTCGGCCCAAACCTGCGTAACGACCTGGCGCACGGGTTGCTCAACGACCCCAAGTCGTGGAGTGCTGCAGCGGTCTACGCGTGGTGGTTGTGCCTGCGACTGGTGGTCGTGCCCTACTACGGCATGCTCATGAAGGCGCAGGCAGAGAACGGTTCTGCGGGTGAGACAACGGACGTGGAGCGACCGAGCTGAGGGCCACTGCGGGAGCGTCAAGTCAAGGTGTCGCACGGACCACAGCAGCAGCACCTAGCAGCGCGGGCGGCGTGCCAGGTGCAGTGCTGGCCGCCCGCTTTGAAACCGATCCTCCTAGGACGGTCTAGGGGTGGTGCGGGGGGGCCACCGGGTGCCGGCATCTGACCGGCGAGAACCGATGAGTGCGATGTAGCGATCGCTGTGCCGGTGGCCCCCACGATCAGCGCCGGGCCGTAGCGGGCGCCGGCTTGTAGGCGGCGGCTAGGTCCTCGTCGGTGAACCGGACGAGCCGGCCGAGCCGATGGCAGGGGACGCGGCCCTTGGACACCCAGCGCCGCAGGGTGGTCTCCGCGATGCGCAGCTTCTCCGCGGCCTCGGCGTAGGTGTACTCCTGCACGACTCCTGCCTTCCATGGTCGGCACCTCTATACGGCCACAGTAAATCATTGCGGCCGTATAGAGCTACAAGGAGGAACGTGGAGGGAGTCATGGCTTCATCGGGGGCTTGCTCTCGTGTGGGCTCCGCCTGTTACCACGCCGCGATCTAGGAGTTGACGGCTGCCCGGCGGTTCCGCCAACGAGTCACGCTGACTAGAGTGACGGCATTGGAGGTGTGATCGTACGCACGTTCGATCGCGGCTCCCGGTTACGCCCGAACGGTTCGCTCGTTGCGCACTGCGGGTGGAGGTCGCGTCACGCACTGTGCGGGTCGTTGGTCAAAATTGAATCATCAGCGCGAAGGGGGACCAATGACATCTCGGCAACGAGGCCGTTGCCTCCCCTCCCGCTCTACCGCCCCATGCATGGAGAGGGCTGCAGAAGCCCTCGGATGGCTAGGCGTGGTCGTGCCCGACGTGTCGCTACTTGGCACCCACGTCTCGGTGGTCCTGGTCCCTGATGTCGCCGCGCACGAGTGGCGCTTGGAGAACCGGTGCGCCGAACCGCTGCTCGATCCTGACTCTTTGACCATGTGGGAGTGGCCGGAGGGCCGCGGGCTGTTTCCCCCATCTGCGGTCTCCATCCACGGAGTCCTCACCGGTGTAGGCAGGTCGGTCCGCAGCGCGCTTTCCGGCGCCCGGAAGTGGCGGGGTTTCGCCGCTACCGCCGTGGCGTTGCCATCTGGCGAAGCGGCAAGTGATGATCTCCTGCTGGAGTGCTCGTACTCAGGTATCGCCGTTGTCTGCGAGGACCAGGACGGGGCGAAGGTCATCCAACCTGGGCATGACGGCCGGCTAGCCACCGCCCGTCGAACAACCGTGGACCGCTGGATCGAGGAGAAACTATATGGACGCCTCTTGGCGGACGCGGACCTAGCGGACGCGCTCCTGTAGCGTCGCCGGCTCCAGCGCCTTGAGCCAGCCCGCCAGGAACGGGGGTGGTTCCCACTTGTCGGTGTTGTTCTCCACCTCGTAATGGCGGACCTGCGCGTTCCAGCACTTCGCGCGCCAGCTGTCCGTCCGCGCGGCCCTCGTCGATCCGTGAGGCAGGAGTTCGTCGCGAAGGTCAAGCAGCACCTCAAGGGAGTGCTCGAACGCCAGCCGCTCCTGCTCGGGCCATGGGTGGATGGCCAGCTGCCCCAAGGGCCGGGAGTGGCACGCCTCGCAGGTGCATTGCCAAAGTCCATCGTCAGGGTCCGCCTGTGCGGCAAGCGCGATCTTGTCGACGCTGATGTAGGCCAGGCACTCCTTCACCATCGCGGCAATCTGCGGATCGTGCCCACCTCCGCCGCCTCCGTCCTTCATTGGGTAGAGGTGACGAAGGCTGGTGGATGTGCCCACCGCGGCTGCAAGGGCGCCCATGCAGAGCGCCCCAAGGGCGGACACGTCGCAGCGGAGCAGCATCACCGGAACGGGGCAGTTCAACAACCGCAGCAGCGAGCGGACCATGTTCTTCAGGCCGAGCGGGTCCTTCTCGTGCTCCAGGACGACCGCGATGGGCACGCCCGCCTGCTCGACGGAGGAGAGAAGTGTGTCGAGCGCCGCCGGGGAACGTAGCCAGGAGATGTGAAGCGGCAGCAGGGCGATCGCATCCTTGAGGTCTGCTGCGCGACGAAGAATGTCTCGAAGTCCAGCTTCGTCGCCCTCGCCCACGTAGCCGGAGTCCGTGAGAACCGGAAGTCCGAGGTTCCGCTGATCTCTGATCCAGGTGTCGTTAAACGGGGCCCGCGCGGCCACGCGGTTGGCGCCGGCATATCGGGCGGCGTCGAGCAGCAGCGGCTGGCGGAAGCTGTTGTGCTCCCGCAGGTGTCGTGCGGCCTGGTAGACACGGGACACCGCGTCCGTGGCCCTGAAGTTGCCCTTTCTGGCGGTGATCACGAGACCCGCGTTATCCCGACGCGCCAGTCTGGCAACATCAAGCGCCTCGTCCGAGTAGCACTGGATGAGGAGCGCTTCCTGGAAGGGGTGCAGCGGAGCGGGCATCCGGCTGTCGCTGTGCTGGCGGGCGTTATCCAAGCTCACTGCCCCGTGCCTTCCTGGTGATTCGGCTCTGTGTCCGTTCGGTCCGTCAAGTAGTGGCGTGCGAAGGGGCCCGGCAGCATCAGGGCCGTCGACGCGACCTTGTCCAGTGTCCTGCCCAGACTGTCCAAATGGGCGTCGACGACTCGCGTCATCAGGTGCGGCCTTTCCTCGGCGACGGCGCCGGGTTCGACCTTCGCCCAGCCGAGCTGATTCAGCCTGATCCGCAAAATGCGGTGTGACTGGTCGTCGATGAGCCCGAGGCGGAAGGCTTGCTGGATCAGGGCGGCAATCGACATGCCCCAGGTGACCTTGAGGTCGAGCAGGCGTCCGAAGTCCCGTGCGGTCAGGCGGGAGAGGTCCTGACGGATCGCGGCAGAGGGCGCGATGAGTTCGCCGGCGAACTCGAACGCCTCCTGTTCGACCGCTTCTTCCCCAGTGGCGACCTGCCAGCCGTGTAGCACCAGATGGCCTAATTCGTGGGCGACGCTGAGCCGCTGACGGTCGCCGGGAAGGGCGGTGTTGACCACGATGATGGGCCGCCGCTCGGGCAGGTTGAGGCTCACTCCGTCCTGCGCATCGGTCCCGAGGTCTCGACGGATCACGGCAACCCCGAGTTGTTCGACCAAGCGAATCAGGTCGTCGATGGGCGCGTCGCCAACGCCAAGCAGCGCGCGCACGCGCCGAGCGGCCTCGGGCGGGGCGACCGCGCCCACTGGCAGCTCGGGCAGACCGATTTCTGGCCTGTGTGGTAGCTCCTCGATCAGTCGGGTCGCGGTCAGGCTGATCAGATGTGTCAGCCCCTCGATGCGCTTGGTGGCGAGGGCGGTGAGCTTGCTTCGACGTCGACGGTGATGGACGCAGGAGACGTTGGCACCGAGGCTCGGTTCGCGGACAGCGAGTAGTTCGCCGGGAACCTCGAGGACCTCGGCGAGCTGGGCAAGCTGTTCGCCCTCAAGCTCCAGCTGTCCGCTCTCGATCTTAGATACATAGCCTTGGGATACGCCGGCCTTGGTGGCGAGTTCGGCTTGCGTCCACGCCCGCGACTGGCGAACTACGGTCACGGCCGCTCCATTGCCTCGCATGTCGCCTCTCCTCCGTCGTGTGTGGCCACAGTAGCACGTTGGTGCATGAAATATTCCTGGGTCATTCCTAGATCATTCCGATGTGATCCCGGGGGCGAAGACCAGTACGGCTACAATGCCGTATTGCGTTCCCATACGCTCTGCGCTGGAAGTGCTGTTGGTGGCACACCGCCGTTCCACGGTGGAGGCCCAGGTTCGAGTCCTGGCCGGCGCTCAACGCCCGGCCACAGGGGAAGGTGGTGAGCGGCGTGTTCCACGGCAGCATCCCGGCGGACCTGCGCTCGATCATCTACGAGCACGCCGAGTCCTGGCCGGACACCGACCTGTACGTCGGCTGCTCGGGGAACTTCACGATCGAGCGGACGCTGCACAGCCGGCCCGGCGAGCGCCGGGCGATCCACGGCAACGACGTGCAGGCGTACAGCTCGGCGCTCGGCTGGTGGCTCGCCGGCCGGGAGCTGGACTACCGGCTGAAGGACGAGCACCGCGAGGAGCTGGCCTGGCTGGAGCCGTACCTGGCCACGTCGACGGACACCCTGGCCACGCTGATGCTCGGCACCCGGTTCCTCCAGTACGTCGGCCGGCAGGGCGTCTACTACGAGCGGATGGTCCGGGCGACCGTCGGGCAGTTCCCGACGATGCACGCCAAGACGGTGGCGAAGCTGAACGCGCTGACGCTGCGCCTGGCGGACTACTACTGCGGGGACGTGCGGGACTACCTGCGCGACGTCGTGCCGGCCGACGCACCCGTGGCCATGTTCCCGCCGTTCTACGCCGGCGACTACGAGGCGCAGTTCGCCGGCATCGACGAGTTCTTCGACTGGCCGGCGCCGAGCTACGACCTGCTGGACGAGGACGGCAAGGAGGAGATCATCGGGGCGGTGCTCGACCGGCCGCACTGGATCCTCGGCCTGCACATCGCCCGCGACGAGCTGCGCCCCTGGCTGCGCGGCGTCGTCCAGACCTCCAACCGCGGCATGCCGATCTACGTGTACGCCAGCTCGGGCGCGCGGCGCGTGGTCGCGCCCGCCCAGCAGGTCGCGCCGATCCTGCTGCCGAAGATCGGCCCCGACGAGGACCTGGGCGACCGCATGGCCATCCACGTGCTGACCGGCGGCCAGTTCTCGGCGGTGCGGTCGCAGTTCATGAGCAAGACGATCCTGCCCGGGTCCCCGCTGCTCGCGTGCGCGGTGTCCGTCGACCGGAAGCTGATCGGGGCGTTCGCGTACCTGCCGCCGAAGTTCGACCCGAGCACCGCGTACCTGATGAGCGACTTCCCGGTGTCGTGGAGTCGGTACCGGCGGCTGGCGAAGCTGATCGTGATGGCGGCCGCCAGCCGCGAGGCGCAGCTGCTGTTGCAGCGGTCCCTGTCGAAGCGGCTGACCGGCTGGTCGACCACGGCGTTCACCGACCGGCCGAACAGCGCGAAGTACGGCCGGGGCATCCCCGGCGTGAAGCTGCAGAAGCGCAGCGAGCCGGCCGCCGACGGCATCCACCGCTACCAGCTCCAGTACGGCGGCCCCCTGGGTGACTGGACCCTGCAAGAGGTGCTGGCGGAGTGGAAGCGCCGCCACGGGAAGGACGAGCGACGATGAGCGACGAGCACCGCGGCGACCCGCCGGCCGCCGAGCTGCCCGGCTGCCCGAAGACGCTGTGGGACGGGCTGACGCCCTACCAGTGCGACGAGGGCGCCGAGACGGGCGTGTGCCCGACCCACGGCCGGTTCCGGATGCCGCCGCCGTCGGCGGACCCGGACAAGCCGTGCGAGCACGTCGACCTGCACCTGGACGCCGACGTGCAGCGGCTGACCGCCTCCGACGACGACCCCACGGTGGTGGCGTACATCGTGGAGCTCTCGATCCGCTGCCTTGGCTGCCAGGAGCGGTTCCGCTGGACGGGCGTGCCCGCCGGACTGATGCCGAACCGGCCGGCCTGCTCGGCGGACGAGTTCGTGCTGCACGCGCCGATCCGGCCGGCGTCCGCCGACCCGGACTTCGGCCTCGGCATCCCCGGGTTCGCCATCCAGTACCGGGCGGGAGGTGGCCGGTGAGCGACGTCGACGAGCTGCCCCTGGACCCGCGGCTGATGACCGTCCGGCCGCAGGACCTGACGCTGCTGGAGGTCAACGCGCGGTACATGCGCAAGGAGCAGTACGACCGCCTGGTGGCGAACATCAAGCGGGACGGCTGCCTGACGAGCGTGCCGCTGGTGTGGCACGACGTCGAGAACGACCGGAAGGTGGTGCTGTCCGGCAACCACCGGGTCACCGCCTCGATCGACGCGGGCCTCACCGAGATCACGGTGATGGTGGTGCAGCAGAAGCTGTCGCGTGCCCGGCAGGTCGCGTTGCAGCTGTCGCACAACGCGATCGCCGGCGAGGACGACCCGGCCACGTTGAAGCAGCTGTACGAGGAGCTGGACGACGTGGACTGGCGGGCCTACTCGGGCCTGGACGACAAGCAGCTCGACCTGCTCGCGCAGGTCGACCTGGAGGGCCTGTCCGAGGCGAACCTGGACTTCGCCACGGTGCAGCTGGTGTTCCTGCCGCACGAACTCGAGGCGGCCCGCGCCAGCTTCGACGAGGCGCGGAGGCTCACCCAGGCGGACGCCCGCTGGCTCGCCGGGTACGGCGACTACGAGTCCACCCTGGACGCGCTCGCTACGGCCCACGGCGCCCACAACGTCGGCAACGTGGCCACCGCGCTCGGCCTCATCCTGGCGGTGTTCGAGCGGCACCTCGGCGAGCTGCGCGACGGCGTGTGGCTCGACGAGGAGAGCGGCGAGCCGATCGGCCATGCGCACCGCCTGGTGCCGATCGAGACGGTGCTGGAGACGCGCTCCATGCCGGCCGACGCGGCGGCGGTGCTGCACCGCGCCGTGGACAAGCTGGTCCGCTCCGGCGAGGTGCCCGCCGACCAGCGGTGGCGGGCGCTGGAGCTGCTGGCCGCCGACTACCTGGCCGGGTGACCGCCGTGCGCGTGCCGTACGCCCTGACGATCGCCGCCGTGGTGGTGGTCGTCGGCGGCCTGCTGGTCGGCTGCATCGCCCACTGGCCCGGCTGACCCGGGCACCCCGAGCCCCCCGGCCGGCAGCCCGCCGGACCGGAGATGCGGCCGCAGTACCCGACCGCGGCCCGACCCCCTGGAGGAAGAGATGACCGGACCCGCCCAGAGCGGCGAGGACCTGTACGCCGGCCTCGACGAGCGCCAGCGGTACGAGCTGGACCGGCGCTGCGACCACCACCCGCCGGTGAACCTGGAGCAGGCCGAGGCGCACGCCGCGTGGCGCCGAACGATCAAGGCGGCGATGGCGGCGGCAATGCGCGACCTGCCCGCTGGCCGGGAGACGTCGATGGTGCTGACCAGCCTGGACGACGCCCTGATGTACGGCAATGCGGCGATCGCCCGGCCACCCATGAGCGGAGGACGCCGAGGCGGGCACTGATCGGGGAGCGGCCCGGCCTGACCAGGGCCGGGCCGCCCGCAGCTGGAGGAGGTGACCATGAGCGAGCCGGAGCTCCTGGCGTGGGACCGGCAGCGCAGCGAGCCCGAGAAGGCGTACGGGTACTTCGCCCTGTACCGCGACCTCGGCCGCACACGCACCGTCGCCAAGGTCGCCGAGCAGGTCAACAAAAGCCGGGACTACCTCCACAAGCTGGCGACCCGCTGGAAGTGGGTGCAGCGGGCGTCGGCGTGGGACCGGGAAGAGGACCGGCTGTACGCCGAGGGCTTGGCCGAGCAGCGGCGCGACATGGCCCGGCGGCACGCCCGGATCGCGTCGGCGCTGCAGGGGAAGCTCGTCACCCGGTTGCAGAACCTCGACGCGTCGAAGCTGACCCCCGGCGACATAGCCCGGTGGCTGGAGGTGTCGACGCGGGTCGAGCGGCTGGCCCTGGGCCTGCCCGACTCCACGACGGCGCACACCGGGCCGGACGGCGGACCGATCCGCGCCGAGGTCGAGCAGATGACCGAGCAGCAGCGCGCCGACTTCTTCCGGGCGCTGATGGCCGAGGCGGCGGCCCGCGCCGGGCAGGCCGCGCCGGGCGCCGAGGAGCGCGACCCGGCCGGCGACGACGACGAGGACGAGGACGGGGAGGGGGCCGATGGGCCAGAGGGGCAAGGCTGACCAGCAGGCGTGGATCGCGGTGGAGATCCGCGCGCCGCGCTGGGCGGTGTGGTGCGTGTCGGTCGGCGCGCTGCTGGTCGGCATGTGCGGGGTGGCGCTGGTAGTGCTGCGATGGTGAGCGGCGGGCCCCGGTCGGCGCGGCTGCTGACCGGTCACCGGACGCCGGCCGCCGCCCCCGCGTACCGGCAGGGCGGCCCGGTGGTCGGCCCGCAGACGTGGGAGGCGCTGCGGCCGGCACCGCGGCTGAGCGTGCCGCCGCCGGCGCCGCTGACCCGCGAGCAGAAGCGAGCTCTTACCCGACGGGCGTGGGGCTGGCGGGCGCTGCTCGGCGCGTGGCTGCTGCTGATGGCGGCCGCCGCGTGGGCCGGGCTGCGGTGGGCCGGCCCGCGGTCGCTGGGCTGCCCGGCGGTGATGACGGCCGTGCTGGCGGGCCTGGCCTACGCCGGCTCGGCGGACGTGCGCGAGCACGAGCGCGAGCTGCGCGGCGAGGGCTGACCGATGCTGCTGGCGTACCCGGACCCGGCGCTGATGACCGACGCCGAGCTGGCGGCGTACCTGCGCGAGGTGTCGGAGGTCCAGGGCCTCGTCCGGTACGACTGGCGGCGGCACGCCCGGCCCGAGCAGATGGAGCCGGCGTACTACCGGATCTGGATGCTGCTGGCCGGTCGTGGCTTCGGCAAGACCCGCACCGGGGCGGAGACGGTGCGCGGCTGGGCGGGCACGCGGCCGGGCGGGCACTACGCGGTGATCGCGAAGACGCACCGCGAGGTGTACAACGTCTGCTTCACGGCGCGGCGTGCCGGCCTGCTGGCGGTGATCCCGCCGAAGGAGGTGCGGACGTTCAACAAGAGCGAGCCGTACCTGGAGCTGACCAACGGGGCGATCATCCGCGGGTTCGGCGCGCAGGACCCGGACACGCTGCGCGGCTACGACTTCGACGGCTGCTGGCTCGACGAGTACGCGGCCTGGCCGTTGCAGACGGCGCAGGGCGTGTTCGACATGCTGTGGTTCTGCATGCGTGAGGCGCCCGACCCGCGCATGGTCGTCAGCACGACGCCGAAGCCGCTGCCGCACGTGAAGAAGCTGCTGGCGCGGGCGAAGAAGCAGCGGGCCCGGTCCCGCCGGCCCCGGGTGGTCATCACCCGAGGGCGGACGCTGGACAACGCGGCGAACCTCAGCCCGGAGGCGCTGGAGGAGCTGCTGGAGCAGTACGGCGGCACCCGGCTGGGCCGGCAGGAGCTGGACGCCGAGCTGCTGTCCGACGTCGACGGAGCGCTGTGGAAGTCGGCGTGGATCGAAGCCGGCCGGGTCGACAAGGAGGACGTGCCGCCGCTGGTGCGCACCGTGGTGTCGGTCGACCCGGCGGACACGGTGTCGGAGACGAGCGACGAGACGGGCATCGTGGCGGTCGGCCGGGGCGAGGACGGCGAGCACTACGTGCTGGCGGACCGGAGCATGAAGATCGCCGGTATGGCGGCGGCCCGCCGGATCTGGCAGTGCTACCTGGACGTCGACGCGGACGTGGTCGTGTACGAGGGCTCGTCGGCGTGGCTGCGGGACATCCTGGTCGACGCCTGGGTGGCCATGCAGAAGGAGGGCCTGGTCGGCGGCGGTGACCCGCCGATCGACGTGGTGCAGGCCCGCCAGTCGAAGCGGGTGCGTGCCGAGCCGGTGGCCGCCCGCTACGAGGTCGACCCGCCCCGGGTGCATCACGTCGGGACGTTCCCGACGCTGGAGGACCAGCTGACGACCTGGACGCCGGAGTCCGGCGACAGCCCAGACCGGCTGGACGCCCTGGTGCATGGCGTGACGTACCTGCGGTCGAAGGAGTCCCGGCGCGCGGCGTTCGCGTCGCCGCTGCGGAGCAAAGCAGCAGGTCAGGGCGGCTCCTAATTGGACGGTGGATGATCTTGACTGATACAATGTTTATGTACGCCAAGCGGCGTATCTCCGTGTTCACGTGGAAGAGGAGAGACAGGAAGTGACAGCACCAACGAAGACGCGGCGCGCGAAGAAGAGCACGCCGTACCTCGCCCAGCTCGACCCTCGCGAGCTGGTCGCGCACCCGACCAACCTGCGCACCCAGCTCGGCGACCTGACCGAGCTGCGCGCCTCGATCGCCGCGAGCGGCGTGCTGCAGGCGCTGACCGTCGTCCCCGAGGACGGCGGCATGCGGATCGTCGCCGGGCACCGCCGCGCGGCGGCCGCCGCCGAGGCGATCGAGGCCGGCGAGTGGCCGGACGGGACGCCGCAGACCGTGCCGTGCCTGGTGCGGCCCGACCTGGAGGGCCTGGCCCCCGCCCAGGTCGTGGCCATGCTGATCGAGAACGACCAGCGCGCCGACCTGACCGAGAGCGAGCGGGCCAACGGCTACGCGCAGCTGGAGCTGTTCGGCCTGGACATCGCCGAGATCGCGCGGCGCACCGGCCGCAGCCAGAAGCACGTCAAGTCGGCGTTGAAGCTCAAGACGCTGGGCGACGTCGCCGCCGAGGCGGCCGACGCGGGCAAGCTGACGCTGGAGGACGTCGCCGCGCTGGAGGAGTTCGAGGACGACCCGAAGGCGATGGAGCGGATCCTCAAGGGCGTCGAGTCCGGCTGGGGCGTGCGGCACCGGGTCCAGGAGGAGAAGCGCAAGCGCGACGACAAGAGCGCCACCGAGCAGCTGACCGAGGAGCTGACGGCAGGCGGCGTCCGGGTGTTGAAGAAGCCGAAGGACTGGCCGTGGAACTGCGCGGCGACCAAGGTCGAGGACCTGGTGGACGCCGACGACCAGCCGCTCGACGTCGAGCAGGTCAAGACGCTGGAGGGCTTCGGCGCGATCATCGAGGGCTCGTACGGGAACATGCGGGCCGTCATCGTGTGCGAGGACCCCGACGCCCACGGGTACAAGCGCACGAAGTGGACGCAGTACAAGAGCCCCGCGGCGAAGGTGGCCGAGGAGCTGAAGAAGCGGGAGGCCGAGGAGCGGCGACAGAAGCTGCTCGACGCCGGCGAAGTGCGGCGGCGGTTCCTCGTCGAGACGTGGGGCAGCGCGAAGGCGGCGAAGGCCCTGCTGGTCGACGCGATGCGCGCCGCCGTGGTGATGCCCGGCTGCTACGACCGGGCCGAGACGGAGATGGTCGAGGCCCTGGCCGGCGGTGACGTGAGCGACGCGCAGACGGCCGGCATCGACCGGCTGAACCGGCTGCTGGTCGCCCGGTTCGTGGCCGCGCACGAGGCCAACACGTCGACCGTGGCGGCCGGGCGGTACTCCAACCGGGAGCACCTGGTGCTGCCGTGGCTGGACCGCCTGGTGGCCGAGGGCTACGAGCTGTCGGACGCCGAGAAGACCTGGCACGCCGAGCTGGTCGAGGAAGAGGCCGAGCGGCAGCGGGCGATGGAGGAGGAAGAGGCCGAGCGCGCGGCCGAGCTGGAGTACGACGAGGCCGAGGGCTACGTCGAGGACGCCGAGGGTGTGCGGCCGATCGAGGACGTGCACCTGCCCGAGGGCGACGACGAGCCGGCGGCCGAGCCGGACGCCGACGGCGACGCCGAGCCGGAGGCCGACGCCGAGCCGGAGCCGCAGGCCGAGGCGGACGAGGCCGAGCCGGACGCGAAGGGCGACGAGTGAGCGTGACCCCAGCGGGTCAGCCGGAGGCGCGTACCGACCTGGTGCGCGCCTCCGGCGCCGGCCCGACCGACAGCATGGAGGAGCTGCCGCGCGGCACCTGCCCGGCCTGCCAGGTGGCGATCGGCGAGGCGCACCGCGACGACTGCGACGTGGCCGAGTGCCTGGCCACCGGCCGGAAGCGCATGTGGTGCCGGGCGCAGCCCGACACCGCGGGCCACGACTGCGGCCCCGCGGACTGGACCGGCCGGTGGCCGGCGCACGCGGAGGCCCGCGAGTTCGGCTGGCACCTGCGGTGGGACGTGGAGGCGCGGCGGTTCGTGCGCTGCGCCCCCGACGTGGAGGGCTCCGGGCCGGACCTGACGCGGCTGTATGAGCACGCGCGGTGGGACCGGGAGGCGCGGCGGTGGGTGCGGCGCCGGGCAGTGCTGTTCTCCCGGGCGGTGCGCGGCGGCCGGGCCAAGCTGGAGGAGCTGACGAAGGCGGCGCAGCGGTACTGCGCGGAGCAGGGCTACGAGGTGGTCGGCGAGCACGTCGGCACCCGCGGCTGGCGGGAAGCCGTCGCCGACGTCGACGAGGGCAAGGCCGACGTGGTGGTGGTGCCGACGCTGGACCGGCTCGGCTTCGGCAAGCAGGTGTTCGAGCGGGTGGCGGCCGTGCGGCGTGCCGGCGGAGACGTCGCCGGCCCCGGTGTGCGGATCGACCGGGACGGCCGCATGGTCGCCGGTTCGACGAGCGAGACGTGAGGAAAGTTCACGACTGAGCGAGAGAAGCTAGTCGGCCACCCGGACTACCCGTGGGGCTAGTCCGTGAGGCGGACCAGCCGGGGCGGGTCACGGCGACGCCGTGGCCCGCCCCTTGGTCGTGTCGCAGCCGGCGGCGACCGGCGGGTCCACTGCTCGACCCGAGCTGCCCGCGTCGGGTGCCGACGGCTGCTCATGGTGCGGAAGGCCCCGTTCTTGGGGGTGAACGGGGCCTCCCTGTGCGCCACACGGGAACCCCGGGGGGCGAGGGGCATACCCGCTCCGGATGGTGGCCGCGCACCCCGACCTCTCAAACCGGTCACCGGCGCATCGGAGGAACATACTAGGCAGGCCTAGCGTCATGGTGCAGAGCGGGCATGCGTTTGAGGCAGCCGTAGCCAAGCCATGAAGGCGGTCCCACCCGACGCCCCATCACATGCAGTGGTCCTTCACCAGTTGTACGGTGCCCAGGTGAGCTGGCGTGGCCGCGTCGGGGGCGGTGGGGGCGATCCGGACGATGTCCGGGGCGTGGTGACTCTACTGTCGGACTCGATCACGGAGGTCGCGGTGACGCGGCTGCGGCACGCCGTCTCCGCGGCCGCCAGCGCGGCCGGTCTCGCTGGAGACGCGTTGGAGGACTTCGTCTTGGCCGTGCACGAGCTGGTCACCAATGTCGTGCGCCACGGCGGCGGCAGCGGACGGCTCCGCCTGCTGCGCGACGCGGTCTCCCTGTCGTGCCAGGTCATCGACTACGGTCCCGGAGCGGAGCGTGTTCCGATCGCGCTGCCGCGCCCCGGAACCCCGGGCAACCGGGGCCTGTGGCTGGCCCAGCAGCTCACTGACAGCCTGGTCATCGACAGCGGGCCGGACGGGACGACAGCAACGGTCACCGCCCGCCTCCCCGGCGTACGGTCGAGCGGGAAGGAGTGAGGTGCGGCGTGGAGCAGACGTGGCAGTCGGAGACGACGGTGAGCGACGGGACCGCCGTCGTGACGCTGTTCGGCGAACTCGACATCGCCGCAGCCAGCCCGCTGGGGGACGTCCTGCAGGCCGCGATCGCCCGCGCGCCCCGCGTCCAGGTCGACCTGGCGCGGGTCAGCTTCATCGACTCCACCGTGCTGAGCGCATTCGTCAACGCCCACGGCCGTGCCACCGATTCGGGCGTCAGCCTCGCCTTGGTCAATCCCACCGGCCATGTCCGGCGGGTGCTGTCGATGACCGGGATCCTGCCAACGCTCGGCACGCCCGACTCCGGCGACTAGTCCGTCAGGCGGACTAGCTGTCGGTGCGGCGCGGGGTGCAGTCGGCGCTGACGACCGGGTCCACCCGGACGTCCGGGCACATGCGGCAGCGCAGCACGAGGTGCCCGCCGCAGCGGCACGGCCACCAGTCACGCACCGCCCGGGTCGCCGACCCGCCGACGTAGCTGTGCCCGCGCCGGCAGCGGTCCGGCTCGGCGCCGACCAGCTCGCGTACCTGCCGATACGGGAAGGCGACGACGTGCCGGTCGGCGCGGGCCCGCGCGACCAGATGCCGCAGCTCGGCGGGGGAGTCCACGACGTGCTCGACCACGGTCACGCCGGCGGGCGAGTTGCCGGCCCGGTCCCACCGGATCGTGATGTGCCATCGGGTACGCCACTCCACGGAGAGCAGGCTACTAGAACACTTGTTCGATTGCGTCAGACCCGCCAGGAAGACTGGCTGGATGTCCGGACGAGATCCGGTATGCCGAGCGGGCCGGGTAGCAGAAGCAGAACCGATGTGTGAGGCGCTTTCCCCATGCATTCGTTGTGCCTGATCTGCACCCGGGGCCTGCTCCAGCTCCCCGACGATGGCGGGGGAGGGGCAAATATGAGTGGCGCTCACTATCTGGACGGATGGGGCTGGAGGGGGTGAGCCCGGCCTGGCGGTGGGAGACGTCGCCAGGTGGGCTGGTGCTACGCCGGCCTGTCGCCCCGATGCTGGCCGCGGCGGTTGATGCGGTGCCTGAGGGTCCGAACCTGGTGTATGAACCGAAGTGGGATGGGTGGCGGGCGCTGGCCTTCCGGGGAGCCTCGGACGTCTACTTGCAGTCGCGCGCCGGCAGGAATCTGACGCCGTACTTCCCGGACATCACACGGGCGGTCCGGGCTTTCGTTCCGCCCGGTGCGGTGCTCGACGGGGAACTGGTCGTCTGGGAGCGCGGGCGGACGAACTTCGCCCTGCTGCAGCGGCGGGTCACCGCCGGCCGACAGCTGCTGCGCGAAGCCCGGGAGCACCCGGCCTACTACGTCGCCTTCGACCTACTCGTCGACGTTGGTGGAGAGCCGGTGCTCGACGCGCCACTGGTCGAGCGGCGGGCACGGCTGCTGCGGCTGCTCGCCGGCGCCCCGCCGCAGCTGGCGGTCACTCCGCAGAGCGCCGACCTGTCCGAGGTCAGCGAGTGGCTGACCACCTGGACCGCGGCCGGCGTTGAGGGTGTGGTGATCAAACGCCTCGACAGTCGGTATGAGCCTGGCCGGCGAGGGTGGGCGAAGTTCAGGGTTCGTGCCACCACGGAGGCGATCATCGGCGGCGTCACCGGCAGCATCCGCAACCCTGAGACTGCTCTCCTCGGCCGCTTCGACCGGCGGGGTCGACTGCGATACACCGGCCGCACACACCCGCTGGCCGCGCCGCAGCGTCTGGAGCTGGCTTCGCTGCTGTCGCCGCCACGTCCGGCCGAGCGCCGTGTTGCCATTCACCCCTGGCCCGATCCGCTGCCCGCCACATGGTCGGGCCAGTTCGAGCGGCCCGAGCCGCTGCGCTACGTCCAGGTCGAGCCGACCGTCGTGGCCGAGATTGAGGTGGATACGGCCTACGAGCACCATCGGTGGCGTCACCGCGTGCGGTACGCGCGGCCCAGGCCGGACCTGTCGGTGTACGACGTGCCGCTGATCCTCGGCGAAGGCGAAGGCGAAGACCCCTTCTCCGACTACGCCAGGAGCGCCTGATTGACCGCGGCTGAAGTCCTGCTACAGCAAGGGCGTCGCAACGAATCGGGCCATGCAAGAGAGCGGCAGGCGCGGTGCCTTGATCGATGAGCAGCTACGGGACGGCCGGCTACAGCGGCCAGTCAGTAATCTCGGCGAACAGGGCTTCCGAGTCGATGTTGAAGTGTCCCCAGCCAAGGGCCAGCTCGTCGAGACCCTCGGCCACCATTCGGCGTTGTGAGGCTCGATTGAGTCCGAAGGGGCCCACGACCCGCAGCCCAGTCTCTGATCGGAATGCTTCCGACGTCTCCCCGAGGATCGAAAGATCAACGGCGTCTGTGAGGCTCAGTTGGCGATAGCCGCCACCACTGTCGGCGCGGGTGCCTGCTCGCAGGTGCATTTCGATGAACGGCGGTGCAGCCAGTGGCAGATCGTCGTAGGACACCGCTAGGGCAGTCGGCAGGACAAGCGCGGTCTTCCATGCCGAGGTCAACACCTCGATGACCTCCGGGAGTGAGAGCCTAATGTCCGCGTCCTCTGGTAGGGAAGCGCCCCCCTCCACGAGGGCATTACGCCACGCAGCCACATTGACACTCAGATCCACGCATCCGGTTACCGACGATGGGGAGCGAAGGGTGCCGAGTTGGAGGATCGCGTTTGCTGCCAGTGCTGAGGCACCATCAGGTGCAGCAAGGCGGGCGCGCATGTGCGAACTGGTGCCGGAGTGGTAGGTGTGTTGTCCGCCCGCCGGCTGCCAAGGCGGTGGGGCGATCCTGGCGCCACGACGCGCGGAAAGCGTTGACAGCACCTTTGCGAACCCGGTGCCAGGCAGCAAAGCTTGGTGGTCCGCCCGAACGGCCCTCGACAAGGAACGAGATCGCTGCGGATACCCTTGCCACGAGATGTCGAGAACGGCGCGGACGACGACGTCTACGTGACCGCCTTCGCGCCAATGGCTGTTGTAACTTATCTGGAAGTCAAGCTGCGGGGTGGGGCGCCAGGTCCACGGCTCGTGCGGCGATGAGCGGGTAAGGCGGCCTGCTCCCCAACTTCCGCCGTCGAGTTCCACTACCGTGGCATCACGGTCAATAATCAACGGTGTCCCGTCGGCTGGCGTCTTTGGCAACCCGATTTTGGTGATGCTCGATTCTTGATTCGCGTCGCCTCCGGCGCGGCACAAGCTCTCCCAGATCTGATCCGGCACGACCGCGCACTCGTGTCCGGGTAGCGCGGACAGGATTGCCGCGGGTTGCTCTCTGTTTCCGGAGAGTGGCTGTATGAAGCCGGGGCCACACGAGGTAACCGCGTCGGTCGGATGGCCAAGCACTGATTCACCGCCTGCTGCGGCATATGCGGTCTCGAACTTGCGCCTCACCGCGCCTGACCCAACGCCGACAAGCGGAACCTGTGGTTCCTTCCGCGTGGGTAGCGCTGAGGCGACGGCTTCGTGAAGTGCTCGGAGGATGTTCTCGCGCGGACCGTCCGACGCGTTCCAACCTGCCGAGAGCAGCTGGTGAAGGTTGCTGTGCGAGAGCCACTGCGTGGCGTCGCCGTCCCGAAAGGGGGCCGCCACAGCCGGTGCTCTCCTCCCATCGAAGATGTCCACAATAAACGGCTTGGCCGATTCGTGCTGACGCGGAACATCGATGACCAGGACGCCCCTGTCGCCATCGGTCGAGTAGAAGGTGATGTCGAGTCCTCTGACGTGCGGCTGGACCCGTTCCCGCGCCAGCTTGCGGTAGCGGTCAAGGTCCACGAGGCCGCTCGGCACCGGCCGAAGCTTCTCGATGATTTCGCGGCTGCCCTCGCGCCGGGTTGAAAACCCGACTATGAGTAGGCCACCGCCTCCGTTCGCGAACGCGGCAACGTCCTTGGCCAGTTCTGCTGCGCTTCCGGGATCATCGAGTCGGTAGGGCCCTGACTTGACATCAAGCCAGGCAGACTCGGGCAAGCCAACAAAGCGGGCCAGCTGCCCTGTCAACAGCCAAGTTCGAGCGGACTCAATCCCACCAGTCTCCACCGCACCAGTGTGAATGCTCGGCCCGGTTGACGGGTGCAAGGGGCCCAGGGGCGGGTAGCAGCGGCATGCGCGCCGCCGGTCGAGCGTCGTGCCAGGCTGGTGCGGCTGCTCGCTGGCGCCCGGCCGAAGCCGGCGGTCACCCCGCGAAGCGCCGACGGCGCCGAGGTCAGGGAATGGCCGACCACCTGGACCGCAACTGGTGTGGAAGGGGTGTGGTCAGGCGGCTCGACAGCCGGTATGAGCCTGGCCGGCGAGGATGGGCGAAGTTTCGAGCCCGGGCGACCACGGAGGCCATCATCGGCGGCGTCATTGGCAGCATCCGCAACCCCGAGACGGCTCTGCTCGGCCGGTTCGACCGGCGGGGTCGACTGACATCGAGTGATCGCTATCTACATCGAGCCTGCAGGACGATCTCCAATCGGACTAAAGCCGCAGACCAAACCAAAGATCTTCGAATCGCCCTCTCAGAAGCCCCTCGGCCGGCCGGCGTCGCTGCCCAGGATGCTTGAGAGCCTGATCTCGGAGGATTGGCGGGCGCTGTGGGCGAGTACGGGAAGCGGCGGTAGCTCAGAGGCCAATATTTCACCGAGTCTCGCCGATCTGCGTCGATCTTTAACGCTCCCTGTTGACCATGATACGTTCTTGTCGCGTCTGACGAGGGCGCGAGCGGGAGTCTGCCTCTACGCCCTGTGGGAGCCGGATAGTGCACGAGCATGAGCCCTGGGTATCGGTGGAGGAGGTCGGGAAGCACCTTGGCGTTGCCAAGGACACGGTCTACCGCTGGATCGAGTCAAAGTCCCTACCCGCGCACCGGGTGGGCCGTTTGTGGAAGTTCAAGGTCTCGCAGGTCGACGCTTGGATTGAGGCGGGTGGAGCGGCCGACTCGGACAACGAGAAGGTCGAGCCATGAGCATGTTCGATGTCGAGAACCTACCGACCGGGAGTGAACGAGCGCCGATTCCGATGTCGGACATCGACGCGGCGCTCACCTCCCAGCTCGTGGTGGCGTGGGCGGGCGAGACGGGGGAAGAACGCGGGCTTGGTTGGTGGCGCTCCGACCTCGTTTCCGAGTACGGGGGCGAGGATCTGTTCCGCCGGCTGTTGCCGGGCACCTGGCGCTGGGCTGTGCTTCAGGGCGCGAGAGAGGCTGCCCGACGGATGGACGCGGACTTGCGGCGCCAGGACCACGACCCCGACCGAATCGTCTCGCTCTTCAGTCTGGGTTTCGAGCTGGACGAGCGAATCGAGGAGCGCTTCCAGGATCTGAAGCGTTCGGGCCGCGCGCCGGACGAGGCGCTACCGGGCCTGGCGGTTGTCAGTGACGGCTGGTGCCGGGATCAATTCTGGGACTGGGTCGTCGGCCACGGTGATGCTGATGCGGCGGCTTCACCGGTCGGACGGCGACTCAAGGGGAACCCTCCGATCGCCTTGGATCAACGGGTGCGGAAGCTCGTCGCGGGGCTCGCCCCAGCGGCCGATACCTACCCGCTTCCCCACTACAGGAGAGCATCATGACGGGCCGCCCACGAGAGGCGACGGAACCGCACACGCGCCTCTCCAAGTGTGCCCTCGAGCTCGATGACTCGCGCGCCTTCTGGGCGCACGCCGACGAGACCACCAACGTGAACGCCCAGCGGGCCTTCGACGAGTACTGGTTTGGCGCTCGGAGTCTGGCGCGCGTCGAGGTGCTTCTCACCAACATGCGTGCCCGATTCAGTGCGTTTCCATCGGCGCTCGCCGTGCTCCACAGCTGGCAACACATGTCGCCGGACACGCGCAGAGCCATCTGCCACTGGCACCTGCAACTCACCGATCCTTTCTATCGGCGATTCACGGGTGGGTATCTGAACGAGCGTCGCTCTGGGCCTCGGCCCGAGGTGACTCGCGATCTCGTCGTCGCCTGGGTGGGACAGCAAGGGCCGGGCCGCTGGACGATGTCGATGCGAATCCAGTTCGCCAGCAAGTTGCTCTCCGCGGCGTACTCGGCTGGTTTGGTCGCCTCGAACCGCGACCCTCGCCCCATCGGTCTGCCGCGCGTGCCGGACGAAGCGCTCGAGTACCTCATGTACTTGCTGCGCGAGACGGAGTTCGAGGGAAGTCTCCTCGACAACCCGTACACGAGTTCGGTCGGCTTGGAGGGCGCCATCCTTGAGGAGCGCTTGCGTGGGCTCCCTGGGCTTGCTTTCAGGCGGCAGGGTGACCTCATCGACTTCGGCTGGAGGCAGCGCGACTTGCGGATGTGGGCCGACGTCAACCTCCGCAGTGACGAGTCGCGCCTGGCTGGAGCTGCACTGTGAGTCTTCCCCTGTTCACACAGACTCCTCTACAAGAGGCGTTCGCCGCGCTGCGCCGAGATCTCATCCATGAGGACGGCCCGCGCATCAGCACGATGCGCAACTATCGCTTCGCGATCATGCAGTACGACCCGCCCGATGAGTTCAAGCTCCGTGGCGAAGTGCAGCGCTTGACCGCAGACCTCGTCGCGAACGGCTGGATGGTCATTTCGATCAGCCTTCAGAAGCTTCTTCTCGACCGTGTCAGAGCGCAGGGCTTGGAGTGGGTCGACCGTGTCGTGCAGATGGAAGAGCGCATGGCCGGGATCGAACCGGAGCGCGGGTTGAACTACCTGAAGTCGAAGCTTTCGCCGCTCATCGAAGGGCCGGACGGGATCGCGGCGGACTGCAGCCGCCTGATCTGCGAGTACGCCGACAAGCACCCCGACACCGTTGACCGGACGGTGGCCCTCATCGGGCGCGCGGGCGCGCTGTACCCCTTCATTCGATCATCATCCCTTCTTCGTCACCTCGACGGCAGGACGCGAAATGTGCCGGTGGTCCTGCTCTATCCCGGCGAACGGCGAGGCCCGACAGGGCTTTCGTTCATGGGCATTCTCAATCCGGACAGCGACTACCGGCCTCGGATCTATCCATGAGGGACGACATGTTGATTCGCGACCTCTTTCTCTCTGACGTCACGCGGGATATCCCGCCGGTCGTGTATTTCCACGAGCAGGGCGCGGACAAGCTCGATGCCGAGGTTTCCGAGTACATCATCACCGGCGGCTGGCCCGAGGACCACCCGAACCATCGTCGTGTGCCGAGCGGCATCCACGAGCAGTACGTTCGGCTGCTCACGAACATCGCTGCGGAGCTGGATAAGGCAGGTGGGCCCGAACTCCCCAACGCCTGGATCTCAGGTTTCTACGGCTCCGGTAAGTCGAGCTTCGCCAAGCTACTCGGGCTCTCCCTCGATGGGGTCGCATTGCCGGACGGAGGCTCGCTCGCGGAGGCGTGGCTCCAGCGGGACACGTCGCCGAAGTCTGCCGAGCTCCGCGAGGCATGGCGTGTTCTTCGCCAGAAGATCGATCCGCTGGCCGTCGTGTTCGACATCGGAGGCATCGCGCGAGACAACGAGCACATCCACGCCGCGACCGTTCGGCAGGTCCAGCGACGGCTCGACTACTGCAGCACCGAGCCCCTCGTGGCGGACTTCGAGCTGCGCCTCGAGCGCGACGGCGAGTGGGCTCGCTTCGAGAAGACGGCCCAGGAGACACTCGGCACGCCATGGGCCGGCGTTAAGGACAAGGCGCTGGCCGAGGAGGACTTCTCGCTCGTCATGAGCGTGATGTATCCCAACCGGTATACCGACCCCATGAGCTGGTTCACCAGCCGCGGCGGCACCCATGCGCGCTCCGATTCGCCCGAGGAAGCCGTCGCGGCTATCCGCGACATGCTCCAGTTCCGCCGCCCGCGCGCGACGCTGTTCCTCGTTGTCGACGAGGTCTCCCAATACGTTCTATCCAACAAAGACCGCGTGGACCGACTGCGCGCCTTCGCGACCGCCATCGGCTCCACGCTCCGCGGCAAAGCCTGGCTGCTGGCGCTCGGGCAGCAGAAGCTCGACGAGGAGGCGGACGACTCCTTCCTGGTGTGGGCGAAAGATCGCTTCCCTCCAAAACTCCGCGTGCATCTGGCGGCCACGAACATCCGCGACGTCGTCCATAAGCGACTCCTGCAGAAGCGACCCGACGCCGAGGGACAGCTACGCGCGCTCTTCGAGAGTCACCGGCCCGACCTCAAGCTGTACGCCTACGGCTGTGAGGCGGTGACCCCCGAGGAGTTCGTCGAGGTCTACCCGATGCTCCCCGGGCAGATCGACCTGATCCTGCAGATCACCAGCGCCCTGCGCACACGCTCGGCCCGGGCCCAGGGCGATGACCAGGCCATCCGCGGCCTGCTCCAGCTGCTCGGTGAGCTGTTCCGCGACCAGAAGCTCGCCGAACAGCCGGTGGGCGCGCTCGTGACCCTCGACCGGATCTACGAAGTTCAGCACACTGCGCTCGACTCCGACGTGCAAGCGTCGATGGCCCGCGTGCTGAGCCAGTGCACCGATGATGCGGACGGGCTCATGGTACGCGCGGCCAAGGCGGTGGCACTGCTCGAGCTCATTCAGGACACCCGGGCCACCGATGCGAAACTCGTGGCCCAGTGCCTCTACGACCGAGTCGACCGCGGCAACCATGTGGCTGCCGTGACCGAGGCGCTCGAGGAGCTGCGCCGCAGGAACCTCCTCGGGTACTCGGAGAAGCACGGCTACAAGGTCCAGTCCTCAGCCGGCGAAGAGTGGGAGCGTGAGCGCCGCGACATCGGCGTCGTGCGCGAGGCCATCAGCGAGATCGTGCAGGACGGGCTCACCTTTCTCCTTGCCGCTCCGGACCGCCCTCGACTTCAAGGACGGCCATTCCCTTGGGCGGGGCAGTTCTCCGACGGCCGCCGCGCGGACGACGTCAACCTCGTCGACCCGCGCGACGACGCCGCCGCCCGTGTCGACTTTCGCTTCCTGGCCCACGAGGAGCGCACTGAGAGCACCTGGGTGAAGAAGAGCGGCGAGACAGCACTTCACGACCGCCTCGTCTGGCTGTGCGGCGACAGCGACAACGTGGACCACCACACGCGCGAGCTCTACCGCTCGCGAGCGATGGTCAAGAAGTACAAGCCGCGCCGCGAATCCTTGAATCCCGCCCGCAAGATCTTGCTCCAGCAGGAGGAGAACCGAGCCGAGGACCTCGAGAAGCTCGCACGGGACGCCATTGCGACGGCTTGGATGGCCGGAAAGATGTACTTTCGAGGTCGGAGCATCTCGCCCCAGGAACAAGGCGCGTCGTTCGCTGCAGCGCTCCACGCGACGGCCACCCGGGTGCTGCCAGACCTGTTCCCGCACTTCATCGCCACGCAGGTCCAACCCTCCGAACTGCTTCAGCTCGTCGAGGCCGAGCTCTCGGGGCCATCACCCAAGTTCCTCACAGGCGACCTCGGCATTCTAGAGCTCGACTCCGGACGCTACGTCCCCTCATGCAGCGGCGTCGTGGCAAACCGCATCCAGGAGCACATCGAATCCGAGGGGGGCCTGGGCGGGACGACGCTCCTCGCCCACTTCGGCGGCCCACCCTACGGCTACACGGCGAACGTCGTGAAGGCCTGTGTCGCAGGCCTGCTCCGCGCCGGCAAGGTGCGTCTGCAGCCCGATGGCGGCAATGAAATCACTGCCATTCGCGACGCAGGAGTGCGCGACCTCTTCGACAAGGACCGCGCCTTCCGACGTACAACAATTTTCCCGGCCGGCGAAGACGACATTGGCTTCCAGGCGCGGGCACGCATCTGCAGGTTCTTTGAAGAGCGCCTCAGGCACCGCATGGATCGCGAAGACCACGCCATCGCCGACGCGGTCGCCCAGCACTTCCCGCAGCTTGCCCAGAAGCTCCGCGACGTACAGGGCCGGCTCAATCAGCTCCCGGGCTCGCCTGAGGGGCCTGTTGTGTTTCGCAAGCTCGGCGAGGCGCTCGAGCAGTGCATCCGCACCTGCCGGCAGACCAAACCGACCGTGAAGCTGGTCAAGAAGCACCTCGACACGCTGCAAGACGGTGTCCAGCTCCTGCAGCTCTACGACGCGGAGCTGGCGGTCGATGCCATTCGGGCCGTCGCAGCCGCCCATGGTGTGCTCACGTACCAGGCAACTCAGCTTAAGGACCTCGGCGTCGAGCTCACCAAGGTTGAGGCAGCCGCGAAGCGCGTCGCCGCCCAGCTCGAGGCCGAGCGGCCCTGGCGCGACATCGGTGCGCTTGATGAGGACCTTGCCGAGATCCGCAACTGCTACCTCACCGAGAGGCAGCGGCTCCTCCAGTGGCAGGAGCAGCAGGCGGAGACGGCCCGTGCCCGCGTGAAGGCGCGGGACGGCTTCAGCACCCTCACGGGCGAGCAATCACACCGCGTGCTCCGGCCCTTCGCGCTGGCGGTGACCGACACCACCGCCGAGGCCATCGCACCACCGCTCGTCTCCCTGAAGGACCCGTTCGCGATCGCGCTGCAGCGTGCCGAGGACCAGGCGAACGACCTCCTCGACGAGATCTTGAGCGAGGGCGAAAAGCCTCTCATTGCCCGGGTCGACCTGCACTTGCGCAATCGAGAGGTGGCGACGGAGGCCGACGTGCAGGCGCTCGTCGACGAGATCAAGAAGCGCCTGCTCGAGCAGGTCCGCGCCGGTGCGCGCGTGCGGCTGCTGTGACCGGAGGACGACGAATATGCCCATGACCTCCGACGCCAAGCGCGCGCTCTCGATAACGATCCGGTCCCTGCGCACTCGCCTCCTCGACGACCTCCACGCCGCCACCGAGACGGCCTACCGGCTCTCGGTGCGTGCCCGCGACGCAGGGCTGGACGAGGCTGCGCGCGCCCGGCGAGGCCGGCTGGAGGCGTGGGTGGCCGAGCAGCTGCGAGCACAGGGCGCCGTCAAGGCCAAGGGAGGCAGGTCCGCGGAGGACTTCCGCCGCGAGGCCGAAAAGCAGGCGGCTTACACCCTGCTGAATCGCCTGGTGATGCTACGGCTCATGGAGGCGTCGGGACCCTCGGGTCAGCCGCTTCGCGCGCCCGCCGTGGTTACCGGCGGCTGGGAGAGCCGCGCCTACAAAGATTTCCGGCAGCTTGCGCCGGGGCTGGTGCGTGGCGATGAGACCGAAGGCTACGCCTTCCTCTTGCACCTGACCTTCGAGGATCTCGCCACCGAGCTGCCCGGCCTCTACGGGCCGGCAGGGGTGGCCGACCTCGTACCGGTTCCGGCTGCGACGCTCCGGCATGTCGTTGACGCTCTCAACACCGAGGCGCTCGAGAGCTGCTGGACCGACGACATGACACTTGGCTGGGTCTACCAGTACTGGAACGATCCCGAGCGCGAGGCGCTCGACGACAAGCTCAACGGCGGCGGCAAGGTCGAACCGCACGAGATCGCCAGCAAGACCCAGATGTTCACCGAGCGCTATATGGTGGACTGGCTTCTCCAGAACAGCCTGGGACCGATGTGGCTGGCCATGTGCCGGAAGCACGGGTGGACGCCCGAGGTTCAGGCCGACGGCACGTTGGACCTTCTGGAGAAGCGGCGGGCGGAGTGGCGGGCCAAGCGCGCGTCGGGCGAAGTCGCGCTCACCGACCTGATGCCGCTGCACGCCGAGGCCGAGCGCCGCTGGGCCTACTACGTGCCGCAGCCGATCCCGGAAGACGCCGTGGCGCAGGCGCCCGAGACCGTGCGCGAGCTGAAGTTGCTCGACCCTGCTGCCGGCTCGGGGCACTTCCTGGTCGTGGCGCTCGACCTATTGTTGGCGCTCTACCGCGAGGAAGCGCGGCATCGGGGCGAGGCTGGTGAGGAGCGCTGGTCCGACCAGGCCATCGTCGAACGCATCTTGTCCCACAACCTGCACGGCATCGACCTAGACACGCGGGCCGTACAAATCGCGGCGGCAGCCCTGTGGCTCAAGGCCCGGCAGGTGGCCCCCGACGCGCGGCCCGAACGGCTGAATCTGGTCGCGTCGCACCTACGCCTCGCGAGCCTGGCAGACGACGACCCGGCGCTAGTCGAGCTGCGCCGCGAGGTGGAGCGCGAGACAGGCATCCCCGGCGGACTGACCGACACGCTGATCCACGCCCTGCGCGGCGCCGACCATTTGGGCAGCCTGCTCAAAGTGGACACGGCGGTGGATGAGGCTTTGGAGCGGCATGAGGCCGTGCTGGGACGGGCCAAGCCGGAGCAGGGCGACCTCTTCGCCGGCTTCAGGCCACAGCCGGAGCGCGTCCCCATCGGTCGCGACGAGGCCAAGGCCACCCTGCTCGATCGGCTGGAAGGCTTTCTGGCGAAGCACACTGGCGGCGACGACCTCGGTCTACGGCTGCGCGGCGAGCAGCTCGCGGCGGGCGTGCGCTTCGTGCGGCTGGTGAGGGAGGGCGCCTACGACCTGGTGGTGGCGAACCCGCCGTACCAGGGCACGAGCAAGATGGCGGACGCGAAGTACGTCGAGAAGACATACCCGCTTGGTAAGGCCGACCTGTATGCGGCTTTTCTCTTGCGAGGGCTGGAGCTGGTACGCGATGGGGGAATTGCCGCGCAAGTATCCATGAACGGGTGGATGTTCCTCAAGCAGTATGCCGGACTGCGGAAGCTCGTGCTGACCGAACACTCTGTCCGGTCTATGGTCGACCTCCTCTGGGGCGCATTCGAGCAAATGCGCGATTACACCGTAGCGATGTATTGCCTGATGCGGGGAACAGCGGAAGGCGCCCAGTCTGCGGGGCTCGTTCCGACACCGCGGGACGAGCAACGCGATAGGTCGATCTCGGCGTTGAACCGCAAGCGCGCCGCCATCCTCTGCCACGAGGGCTGCTGCACCTTCGACCCGGCCGCGCTGAAGGTCGTGCCAGAGTGGCCGCTAGTGTATTGGTGGGAATCTTCCTTTCTTTCACTGTACTCTGGCGCACCGAAGCTCGCGGAAGCTGCGCAGGTCAAGAACGGTCTTCAAACGAACGATAATGTTCGGTACTTGCGTCGGCCCTGGGAAATTCCTGTCGCTGACACCGGTTCGTTGCCAACAAGGTCGAGTGAGTGCTCAGACCCGGTAATCTGGGTCCCGTATGTCAAGGGCGCAGCTGGAGCCAAGTGGAAACACTCCCACGATTCGTGCGTGAATTGGGGCCGAAACGGTCTCGACGTCAAGATTCTTAACGAGTGGGTATACGGAAGCGCAAGTAGGTCCGTCCGCAGCGAAGACCTGTACCTCCGCCCGGGTGTCGCAATGACGTCCAAGGGAACTGATTTTGGCGCTAGAGCATTCGATCGCCCGAGTATCTTTGACGTTGAAGGTCGGTCGGTGTTCGGGCTCGACAGCGACGAGGCTGTAGTGCTGTTGAACGGTCGAACCGCACGCAGCGTAATGTCCGCGCTCAATCCAACCGTGCACTTCACCGCAGGCGATGCTCTTCGAATTCCAGTCTTTCGCGACGCTGCGGCCTCAGCCGTCTGGGGCGAGATCTGTGCCGCCTTTGATCTTCACGAATCCCACCGTGAACCCTCCGTCGAGTTTCGCAGTCCCGGCCCCTCCCCATGGCGCCACGCCCAGGACTGGGCCCAAGCCGCCGTCGACCGTCCCGACGGCGCGCCGCTCCCGGAGTATGTCGAGCAGCTAAGCCCCGAGCCCTCCACTGACCACCTGAGCTTCGCCCTCGGCGTCGCTCTCGGCCGCTTCGGCCCTGCCGGCAGCGCCGCGGAGGGCATCCTCAACCCGGCGACCGCGGACCTTTCGCACGCGCTCCCACACGGCATCCTCTTCCTCGACACCACGCTCGAGGCTGGGGATCGCCGCGACGGCCTCGGCCACCCCGCGGCCGCGCCGCTGCACGCTGCCTGGACCGAGTACAGCCCGGCCATCGGCACGAAGCGAGGCCTGCGCGAGTGGCTCGCCCTCGAGTTCTTCAAGGACGTCCACAAGGGCATGTACGAGAACCGGCCTATCCACTGGCCGCTCTCCTCATCGGGCAAGACCTTCGTTGCCTGGGTGAACATCCACCGCATGAACGAGCAGACGCTACGGGTACTGCTCGCCGACCACCTCGTGCCGACGCTCGCACGCCTCGACGGCGAGCTCTCCGACCTGCGCGCCGCCCGCGCCGGCGTTGACAAGAAGGCCGCCCGCGCCGCAGAGAGGCAGTACGATCGGGTGCTCAAGGCCGTGGACGAGCTGCAGGTCTTCATCGCCGACGTCGAGGCCTGCGCCGACCGGGGCGCGCCGCCGACCGACAACAAGTGCCCGCCCCGCGAGCAGGACGCCCGCTACGCGCCCGACCTCGACGACGGCGTGATGATCAACTGCGCCACACTGTGGCCGCTGCTCGACCCCCAATGGAAAGACCCGAAGAGGTGGTGGAAAGAGCTCGCGACCGCGAGCGGCCGCAAGGACTACGACTGGGCCCACCTGACGATGCACTACTGGCCGTCCCGAGTTGACAAGAAGTGCAACGGGGACCCGAGCCTCGGCGTCGCCCACGGCTGCTTCTGGCGCTACCACCCGGCGCGCGCCTGGGCCTGGGAGCTCCGGCTTCAGGACGAGATCGGCCCTAAATTCAAGATTAGGGAGGCGCCCTATCGCCCGGGCGGCCGCGACCTCGGCGACGGCGGTGACGGCCACCACCGCGACGCCTTCTTGCGCGACCACCCCGCAGCGGCCCTCGCCGCCATCGAGAAGGAAGCCACGCGCCGCATGGGCCGCGGCAAGGGCCGAAAACTTGTCCCCGAGATGCTCGTGCTCGAGCGCGGTCTGTGGACCGACTACCCAGGCGAGCTGTGGGAGATGGAGCTGCGCCTGACCGAGAAGCAGGGCGTCGAACTCCGCATCCTCGCTCCCGATGAGCCCGAGGCCCGCGCGGCGTTCGAAAGGCAGCACCCCAAGAAGGTGCGCGAGCGCCAGGCCTTCCTCGCCAACCTCGTCCCGCCCGCCGACCTACTTGAGGACGACGATCAGGACGCAGACGCCTTCGACGACGCTGAGGAGAGCGAGGAGGGCGAAAAATGACGACGGCAGCAGCACCCCATCCATCGGCGGCGGGGCTCGGTGGCCCCGTGTCCGCGAGCCTCGAGGCGGACCTGCGCTCGTGGGTGCGCCGGCAGGGCGTGGTCGTGTGGCTTGACCACGCCGGGCACTACGGAGGGTTTGTCGACCGCCTCAGGGCACTACGTGCCTCCGGTGCACTGCCCTACGAGGTCCACGCCTTCCGAGGCAGCCACTTGTCGCTGATGATGGCGCTTGACGGGGTCGCTGCCGGAACCGAGAAGGTGCCGCTGGTCATCCACCTGCCGGGCTTCACCGAGGAGACCGTGCGCAGCACGCCGCTCTACGAGCTATACGCGGCCGGGGTGCGGTACCGGAAGGCGCTCGACACCCTCATTACCGAGGCCGCCGCGGGACGGGTGCGCCCCGATCAGATCGCCTCGTTCAAGGCGCAGCCCGACATGACGCTCGCGGGGGCCGACGCCTGGCTGAGTGCACTCCTGGACGACGCCGAAGGCGGCATCGCAGCACAGCTCCGGACGATGAGACCAACGGCCGTGTTCGACGATCTGCTCACCGGGGGATTCGTCGCGGAACGCATCGGCCAACTCGACGACGAGGATGCCCTCTGGGAACGTCTCGCGGCGTGGGTCGGCCTCCCGGGCTACTGGCGCGATACCACGCTTCCGCCCTCACGGCCGCGCGCCGAGGATGTGGCGTTCGCCGCCGCGAGCTGGGCGCTCTGCGTGGAGTATGTGGACGACCTGAGACGTGCGCCCGTTGGCACACATCTCGCTCACGCCGCAGACCTGCCGCGGCCGGTCATCGAGACCTGCCGCGCCGTGGCGGCCCATCTCCGGGAGCGCCACGCGGGCTTCTACCAGCGGACGGCCGACGAGACAGAGGCCCTGCTCGCCGACGAGGTTGAGGCGGCCCGGGCCGAAGACCTCGGCAAGGTCGACACGTTCCGGTTCGAAGAGGACAAAGTCCTCAAGGCTGCGTTGGCAGCCCTCGAGCGCGCGAACTATGACCTCGCTACTGAGTGGGCCGAGCTGCGCGTGGACACCAAGCCCACAAGCGCCTCGTTCTGGCTTCGAGACGATCCCACGAGGCAGTCCGCCTGGCAACTCGTCCGCGACGCGGCCCGTCTCGGCCAGACCATCGCGCATGCCGGCGAACGACTGGGGGTCGGCGCGAGTGATGGCCTGGAAGCCGCCGTGAGCGCCTACGTGGAGCGCGGCGCCGTCGTCGATCAGGCGCATCGGCAGCTCGAGCAACGGCGGGTGGCCTTGCTCTACCCGCAACTGCCCGAGTTCGAGACCCTGCGGACGCGCCTCGACGGGATGCGCCGCGCCTGGCGCGTGTGGGCCGATGCCTGGGCGCGCGAGTTCAATGCGCTCTGCAAGGCACATGGCTTCCTCGCAGGCGCTTCGCAACAGCAGCGGACGCTCTTCGACGAGGTGGTCAAGCCGCTGACCCAGGAAGCCGGAACGACCGCATACTTCGTCGTCGACGCCCTGCGGTTCGAGATGGGCGAGGAGCTCTACCGCCAGATGGAAGGCACCCCGGCCACCACCGTGCTGCTCAAACCCCGGCTTGCCGAGCTCCCCACCGTGACCGAGGTGGGCATGAACGTGCTCGCGCCCGTCGAGAAGAACGGGCGTCTGCAGATTTCGATGGCGAGCGACACCGGAGGGGTTCAGGGCTTTCAGACAGGCGAGTTTCGTGTGTCTGACCCTGAAACCCGCAAGCGTGCCATGCACGACCGGGTCGGCGGTGGCACGTGTCCATGGCTCACCCTCGAAGAGGTGGTCAGCCGCGACAGCACCTCGCTCAAGCGCTCGGTCGCCCAGGCACGACTTGTCGTCGTCCACAGCCAGGAGATCGACAACGCCGGCGAGAAAGGTGTCGGCCCCGCCGTGTTCGACCACGTCATGCAGAAGCTGCGCGCCGCTTGGCGTCTGCTTCGAGACGCGGGCGTGCGTCGTTTCGTCTTCACCAGCGACCACGGCTTCCTCCTGCTGGACGACAGTGCCGCATCCGCCCAAGCCCATGGTCGTCGCATCGATCCGAAACGAAGGCATGTCTTCTCGCCGGTGGCGGCGGATCACGCGGGAGAGGTCAGGGTCGCGCTGGCGGACCTCCGCTACGAGGGGGTGAACGGGCACGTGATGTTCCCGGAGACCACGGCGGTCTTCGATACCGGCCGGCGGTCCATGAGTTTTGTCCACGGCGGCAACAGCCTGCAGGAGCGCGTCATCCCGGTGCTGACCGTGGTGCATCGCACGGCGGCCGGCGGGAGCAGCGTGCAGTACGGCATACGGGCCGAGGCCAGCGAGGGCGTGGCTGGGATGCACTGCATCGAGGCCAAGGTCGAGGTCCTCGCGCAGCGGTCGTTGGACTTCGGAAGCCCAAGGGATGTCGAGCTCACGCTGCGGGTCCCTGACGTCGAGGGCGTGCAGGTCGAGCTTTGCCAGACACGCGGCAAGGCGCGGATCGCGGGCGGCGTGGTCGTCGCGACCGTCGGTGAACGCTTCGAGCTCTTCTTCCGACTCTCCGGAGCCGTCGACGCGCGTGCGCTCATCGAGATCCACCATCCGAGCGCTGTGGCGGACGTGGTGCCGTGCGTACCGGATGCGCGCTTCGCGGTCACGGCGACGCGGGGGCCATCGTCACCACCGCCCGCACCAGCAGCGAGCGTCGGGGCGAGCAGTGGGAGCTGGCTCGAGCAGTTCCCCGAGTCGGGGGCCCGGCAGGTGTTCGAGCACTTGGCGGCGCACGGCACGGTCACGGAGAACGAGGCCGCCGCGATGCTGGGCGGCCCGCGTGGCCTGCGGCGCTTCGCCCTCCAGTTCGAGGCGTATGCCCAGAAGGCCCCGTTCGACGTGCGCATCGCCGTCGTGGCCGGAGTGAAGCGATACGTACGTGAGGGAAGCGGATGAGCACACTGACCCAGAAGGACGTCGAGCACGTCTTCGAGTCGCTACGCAAAGGCCTCGTGCCCGAGCGGGGAATCGACGCGTTCGCCGTCGGCATCGAGAAGCAACGCGGAGAGCTGCATCGACAGCTGGAGCTCGCGAGGAGCGGCGAGGGCACCGTCAAGTTCCTCCGCGGCGGCTACGGTTGCGGCAAAACCTTCATGGCGCGCCTTGCATTGCTTGATGCGCAGGCTCGGGGGTTCGCGACCAGCTTCGTCGTGGCATCCGACAATGATCTCAAGTTTCATCGATTCGACGATGTGTATCGCAAGGTGCTGACCGAGCTCGGCACGGCGTCGTGCTCACGGGGAGCCCTGAGCGACGTCCTCGACCGGTGGATTGGCCGCGTGGAGGAAAGCCTCGTCGCGGCCGGAGAGGACGACTCGGACCCCGCCTTCGACGCCAAGGTGCAGAAGCGCCTCGACGAAGACCTCGCGGCCATGACGGGCGGTCAAGCGCCCCAGGACTTCGTTCGCGTCATTCAGACCATCTTCGAGCTGAAGCAGAAGGGAGATGTCGCGGAGGCAGGAGCCCTCATCTCCTGGCTGTGCGGCAGCGGCAACGTCGCCGCATCGGCCAAGAAGGCCGCCGGCATCAAGGGGGACATTGAGAGCCGCGATGCCCTCGACTACCTGCGGGGAGTGCTCGAGATCGTGAAGGCTGCGGGTTACGCGGGGCTCATCATCGTCATTGACGAGGCCGAAACCATCCTCCGCATGCGTTCGGATTCGCGGCACAAGTCGTTGAACGGGATTCGGCAGATTGCTGACGCAGCTGGCAGCTATCCGGGCATGGCGTGGGTGTTCACGGGCACGCCGGAATTCTTCGACACGCGGCATGGCGTTGCTGGCCTCGCCCCGCTTCACGACCGGATCCGTTTCCTGAAGCAGGGCCGCTTCGCTAGCTTGCGACAGGCCCAGCTCGAGCTTGTCCCCTTCGACGCCGATCGGCTTCGGTCGGTCGCACTTCGTCTTCGCGAGCTGTTCCCCACGTCGGACCGTGGCCGCCTCGACCAGAAGATCAGCACGGCCTTCGTGGAGCGGCTGGTGGCGGAGGTAACCGCGGGCTTCAAGGGTGACGTCGGCGTGGTGCCGCGCCAGTTCCTGCGCGAGTTCGTCACCCAGCTCGACTTGGTCGAGGAACATGCGGACTACGAGCCCATGTCGGAGTACGGGTTTCAGGCCAAGGAGCTCAGCACTGAGGAGCAGTATGTCCTTTCCGGCGCTCGACTCGTCGACCTCGATGACGAGGCGGACGGGTTGGTGCCGACCGAGGATGTGTGGTGAGCGTCTTCGCCCGCTTCGCACCGCGCCTGCAACAGGCGATCGTTTCCCGGCTCGGTTGGTCGAGCCTGCGTCCGGTGCAGGAAGAGGCGGGCGAGGCACTGCTTGCTGGCGACAACGCGGTCATCTTGGCCCCCACCGCCGGCGGCAAGACCGAAGCGTCGATGTTCCCGACCCTTTCTCAAATGGTCGAGAACGAGCCGGAAGGGGTAGGCGCACTCTACGTCGCGCCCATCAAGGCGCTGCTGAACAACCAGGCTGACCGACTCGGGCTCTACACCGAGATGGTCGGCCTACGGCGCTTCGTGTGGCACGGCGACACGCCGGACTATCCCCGCCGTCAGTTTCTCAGGGATCCTGCCGAGCTCCTGATGACGACGCCGGAATCGCTCGAAGTGATGCTGGTGTCGCCGCGTGTGGACGAGAGCAAGCTCTTCGCCGGTCTGCGGACCGTGGTCATCGATGAGGTCCACGCGTTGGCCGGTTCCGACCGGGGCGCCCACTTGATGAGCGTGCTCGAACGCCTGGCGCGCATCTCCAAGCACGACGTCCAGCGCGTGGGGCTGTCCGCGACGGTTGGCAACCCAGAGGCGATTCTCACATGGCTTCAGGGCACATCGAATCGGCCGGGACGCGTGGTCAGCCCTCCGAAGCAACCGGGGCGTCGGCAGATCCTGGTTGCCCACCGCCAGAATCTCGCAGAGCTTTCCCGTGACGCAGCGCGCGTCGCGACGGGGCAGAAGACCCTATTCTTCTGCCAGTCTCGCTCCACCACGGAGGCGGTCGCCGAGTACATGAGGCGCGACGGCACCGCCGTGTTCGTTCACCACAGCGCAGTTTCTCGAGAAGAGCGCCAGCTCGCTGAGGAGCGCTTTCATCACGGCAGCGACGCCTGCATCGTGTGCACCTCCACCTTGGAGCTGGGCATCGACGTCGGCGACCTCGATCGGGTCCTGCAGGCGGAAGCGCCTGACACCGTGAGTTCGTTCCTGCAGCGCATGGGGCGAACGGGCCGGCGAGCGGGGCAAGCAGCCAACACCACGTTCTTCTGTCAGACGACAGAGGGCGTACTGCAGGCCATCGCCTTGGTCGAGCTGGCCAAGGCCGGCTGGGTCGAAGCGGTCGAGGTAGAGCGCCGCTGCTGGCCGGTGCTTATCCACCAGCTGCTTGCTATGGCGCTGGCGAGTGACGGGATCGCCGCCGACGACGCCTGGGAGCACCTGGCGCGCGTACCGGACTTCCAAGGCATTCATCGGGCCGAATACGACCGTCTACTGAAATGGATGGTACGGGACGGCGCATTGCGGCTCGTAGGCGGCCGGCTGGTCCTCGGTCCGAAAGCGGAACGCCGTTTCGGGCGCAAGAACTTCATGGAGCTCTTCGCGGTCTTCTCAAGCCCGCAAACCTACACGGTTCAAACCGCTGGCGGCCAGCCTCTCGGCTCGTTGAACCAGGCCTTCGTCGACCGACTCGTCGATGGCGTCAGCAGCTTCCTGCTCGGGGGACGCGCATGGGCTGTCCTTCAAGTGCGGCACGAGGATCGCCGCGTGGTCGTCGAATCGGCTCCCCGTGGACGCCAGCCGACGTGGGGGGGCTTTCTCCCGCAGTTTCTCAGCTTCGACGTCTGTCAGCGCATTCTGTCGGTGCTCCTTAGCGATGAGCGCTTTCCCTACATCGACGACGCGGCATGGGCGGTGCTCGCCGAGCATCGCGATTCCGTGCGCGAGGTCATCGACTCCCCGCGTGGAGGTGTGGAGTTCGATGATGGGGAGATTCGCTGGTGGACCTTCGCGGGAGGACGCATCAACGCGACGCTTCGGTACGCGCTTGAAACGGTCGGGGGAGATTGGAAGGTCATCCCTGACAACTTCTCGATCAAGGTGCGGGGTGACGATATTGATAGACGTCGGTTCCGCGATGCGCTCACCAGTCTTGCCGAGCCCGAGTTCTGGGAGAACGACCGCCTCTGGTCAGACGTTGCCGAATCGCTCCCGAGCTATCGCCTCAGCAAGTTCCAACCGCTGATGCCGCCGTGGGTCGAGCGCGAGGTGGTCGCCGGTTACCTGCTCGACGTCGGCGGTGCCTGGAGATGGCTTTCGGGGACGGACACCGGTCTACCTCGCTTGCCTGATGGCGTTCGGACTCTGACCCGCGGCGAGGCAGAGCACGTCGCCCAGCTCGAGGGGACCCCGGCGGAGCTGCCCCTCCTGCGTCGAGAGAATGATCGACCGGTGATCTGGGTGCGGACGCTGCCGCAGCTCAAGGCAGCGGTCGCCGCGTTGGTGTCCGAACCCGTCGTCGGCCTCGACGTCGAAACCACACTCGCGAAGCGCACGCTCTGCCTGATTCAGGTGGCGGGTCGGGAGGCGACCTACCTCATCGACGCGCTCGAGCTTCCCGATCTGGAGCCTCTCGGCCGGCTGCTCGCGAGCGCCGAAACGACGAAGCTGATCCACTACGCCTCATTCGAACGCGAGGTCCTCGGCCGGCACGGCTTCGCCCTGGACGCCGTGCTGGATACACGCGACGTGTCGCGCCGACTCCGCCCCGCCGCTAGGGGCCACAGCCTTCGCGAAGTCTGCGCGCGTGAACTCGGCATAGAGCTCGATAAGAGGGAACAGGCCGGGGATTGGACCCGGCGACCTCTCACCGAGAGCCAGGTGACCTACGCCGCCCTCGACGCCGAGGTGCTGCTTCGTGTGCACGCGCACTTCGAGGAGGTTGCACGCAGTCCTGCAGCTCCTCGCCCTGCAGCGGCTGTTGCTAATCAAGCAGGCCGCGGTGCCCCGCCTGGGTCGCCCCTCGCACCCGTCCCGTACGACGGCGAGGTCGACAGGGGCTGACAGCACCTTGGCGGGAGCTGACGGCGACGGCGGTCCGGGGACGGCAGCAGGGTCTGCCGGGTCGCAATGGCTCCGCTTATGCTCATAACCGTGACGGGGCTGATCGAGATCGTGGTGGTGCTGCTCTTCGTCGCGCGGGTGACCCGGCTGATCGTCGCCGACGAGATCACCCGGCGACCCCGGGAAGCCATTGTCAGCCGGCTGCCTGAGGGCAGCCCGCTGGCGTACCTGCTGTTCTGCCGCTGGTGCCTGTCTGTGTGGATCGCCGTGCCGGCCGCTGCCGGCTGGTGGCACCTGTCCGACGTCTCCCGCTGGTCCGGGCTGTGGTGGGTCGACGTGCCCACCGTCGCGCTGGCTCTGTCGTACGCGACCGGCCTGCTGGTGCGCGCCGAGCCGGGGGAGTAGCGCATGGGGTGGTGGGGCACGAAGCCTAACGTCGACAGCGCGGTCGGCCAAGCGACCGCTGTCGTCGCGTCGGCGGCGAAGATGCGCTACGACTCCAGCGGCAGCCTTCGCAAGGTCACCAAGCAGCAGTGGCAGGACGAGGCGTGGCGGCACTACGAGGAGTGCGGCGAGTTCGCGTTCCTGGTCGACCTGATCGCCAAGGCGATGGGCCGGACCCGGCTGTACATCACGCAGGTCGACGACGAGGGCCGTCCGATGGAGACGCCCGACCAGGCGCCGGCCGGCGTCAACGAGACGTTCCTCGGCGGCCCCAGCACCCAGGCCGAGCTGCTGCGCGACGCCGGCATCCAGCTCGGCGTGCCCGGCGAGTGCTACCTGATCGGCGAGCCCGAGCGCGACGCCGAAGGCAAGGCCACCGACCGGGAGCGGTGGTTCATCGCGTCGGTGGAGGAGCTGACCGAGCGGGCCGGGAAGTACGTGCTCGACCAGGGCGACGGGGCGCGCGAGCTGGAGTCCGACGAGACGGTCATCGTGCGGATCTGGGTGCCGAGCCCCCGCAAGCACGCGCTGCCGTCCAGCCAGGTGCAGTCCAACCGGCGTGTGCTGCGGCTGATTGAGCGGCTGACGCAGTACGTGCAGTCGCAGATCGACTCCCGGCTGGCCGGGGCGGGCATTCTGCTGCTACCCAACGAGCTGAGCTTCGTCGCGCCCGAGCAGGAGGAGGACGCTGAGGACGGGGTGTCGTCGTTCCTGTCGACGCTAACCGAGGCAATGACCACCGCGGTGAAGGACCGCGACAGCGTGGCCGCCCTCGTTCCGATCGTGGTGCAGGGCCCCGCCGAGCACCTGGAGAAGGCGCGGCTGCTCAGCTTCGCCACGGAGCTGAGCAGCGCGGTGCCGGCAATGCTGGACGGCGCGATCCGGCGGCTCGCGCTGGGCTTGGACGCCCCGCCGGAGATGCTGCTGGGCATGACCCAGGCGAACCATTGGGGCGCCTGGATGACCGACGAGGCGACGATCAAGTACCACGTCGAGTCGAAGCTGGAGCTGTTCTGCGCGGCGCTGACCGAGCAGATGCTGTGGCCGGCGCTGGAAGGCGCGCAGGGTGTGGCCGACCCGCGCCGGTGGATCGTCTGGTACGACACCAGCGAGCTGACGCAGACGCCGGACAAGGGCGCCGACGCGAAGGACCTGTACGGGCTGGGTGAGCTGTCGGGGGATGCGCTGCGCCGGGAGACGGGTTTCGGTGACGGCGACAAGCCGACCGACGAGGAGCGGGAGCTGCGGCGGCTGCTGGAGATCATCCGCACGATGCCGGCGGCCGGGCCGCTGCTGGTGACCCGGCTGCTGGAGGTCGCCGGGGTGAGCGTGCAGCTCGACCCGGAGGCGTTGAAGCCGCAGCCGACCCCGGCCGAGCTGCCCGGCGGAGGTGAGCCGCCCGCCGACGAGGAGCCGACGACGGAGCCGCCGCCCGGCGATACCGAGGACCGCGGCCCGCCCGAGCAGAACGCGATCGCCGCCGCGGCGGCCGGGCCGATGAGCGCACCGTTCGTCGCCGCGTGCGAGGTCCTGGCGCTGCGGGCGCTGGAGATCGCCGGCAAGCGGGTGCTTGGCCGGGAGAGGTACCGGCACCAGGGGTTGAAGGCGTGGGAGTACCACACGGTGCGCCAGTCCACGCCGACGTCCGTGCCGAGGCTGCTGGACGGCGCGTGGGCGGCGGTGCCGGCCGTCGCGACGAAGCTCGGCGTCGACGCGGAGCGGCTGACCGCCTCGCTGACCGCGTACGTCGGCGGGCTGCTGGTGACCGGCGCGCGGCACGACGTCGCCGAGCTGCGCGAGCACCTGGCCGCCACGGTCGCCGGGGAGCTGGTGCCGGCATGAGCGCGACGATCCTGGCGCCGGACCTGGTGCCCGCCCACGGGTACGCCTGCCAGCGGTTCAGGCGCAAGGACGGCTGCGAGCGGCTGCGGTGGACGATCTGCCGCACCTGCGGGTGGTGGGGCGACCTCTGGGAGGGCGACCAGCCACCGCTGACCGACGCCGGCCACGTGTGCGACCCGGAGGCGGTGGCGCGGCGCAACGAGGCGAGGAGGAGAGCCGATGACTGACCCGGACAGCGTGACCCTGGCCCAGCTGGCTGACCCGGCGACCGTGACCCTGAGCCAGCTGCGCGACTGTTTCGCGGCGGTGGGCATCGACCTCGGGAACGACTTCGTGAAGCTGGAGCTGCACGACGACGTGCTGATCGTGGAGCGGCTGATCCGCAGCCCGGCCGGGCTGCCGGTGTCCCGCCCGGACGGCGGTGTGCAGGTCTCGGGCGTGCAGATCGCCGTGGTCGCCGACCCGCCGCCGGCGGGAGGCTGAGCCGTGGCCGAGCAGGACCCGTGGCTGCCGCTGCGCCTCGACCATGAGGCGCGGGTGGTGGCCGCCGAGCGGCGGATGCTCCGGGCCGCCCGGGCGGCGCTGCGCGCCTGGCTGGCCGACGCGCGGGCGACGACCCTGCCGGTCACCGCGGCCGCCCTGCCGCCCGACCCGTCGGCGCTGGCCGGCGCCGGGCAGGCGTGGTTCGAGGCGATGACGGTGCACCTGGTGCCGGCCGCCGAGAAGACGTTCCTGGCGGGCGTGGCCGACGCGGGCGGCGACGTCGACCTGCTGCGGGTCGCGCAGATGAAGGACGAGTACCTGGCGGCGCTGCCGAACCGGCTGGCCGGCGTGCCCGACAGCGCGTGGCAGCTGGTGACGGCGGCCGTCGCCGAGCTCACCGCCGAGGGTGCGAGCGTGCCGCGCATCCGCGATGCGATCGAGGGGATCCTGGGCGAGCGGTCGTGGGAGGACCGGGCGGTGACGATCGCCCGGACCGAGACGATCGGCGCGTACAACGCGGGGACGCTGACCGCCTGGCTGACCGCCGAGCAGGTGCTCGACGAGAAGCTGGACAAGGTGTGGGTGGCCACGCACGACGAGCGGACCCGGGACGACCACCGGGACGCCGACGGGCAGCGGGTCGCCCTGGACGGCGTGTTCATGGTCGGCGGGGTGCCGATGCGGTACCCGGGCGATCCGGCCGCGCCGCCTGGGCAGACGGTGAACTGCCGCTGCACGATGATCGAGGTGGAGGCCGACGAGCCCCTGCCTGTGGTCCCGAAGCACCCGTGGCCCCGGCGCGACGGGGCCACCGGGTTGGACATCACGGTGACGGCGGCGGCAGCCGCGAAGGGTGGCAAGCAGATGGCGACGTGGAAGGGGACGCTGGCGCCGCTGGGTGCCAGGTCGGGTGACCGGCGGATCTTCGCGGCGGACGGCGAGTGGTCGTTCCGCGACCTGCCGCTGGCGCTGCGGTGGGCGCGCGAGGACGCCCCCGGGCACGAGGGCGCGGTGACGATCGGCCGGATCACGACCGGCGAGGTGCAGAAGAGCAAGCTGGTCGGCGCGGGCGACTTCATCGACGCGGTGCCGGAGCTGGGTGAGGCCCTGGAGCTGCTGCGCCAGGGTGTGCTGTTCCCCAGCGTGGACCTGGACGACTTCGAGTTCGTGTTCACCGACGGGGACGGCAAGCCGATTGAGGAGATGTCCGACGAGGAGTGGGACGCCTTCATGGAGGCCGGCGAGGAGCCGTACATCACGGTGACGAAGGGCCGGGTGATGGCGGTGACGCTGGTCGGCACGCAGGCGTTCATGGAGGCGCAGCTGGAGCTGGTCGACGACGAGCAGCCGGCCGAGGGGGAGCCTTCCGACGAGGCGGAGAAAGAGGAAGAGCCGGTCACCGCGGCCGGCGCGGCGGCCACGAAGAAGCAGGTCGCGCCGCTGTACCCGCCGCGTGCCTGGTTCGACGACCCGGGCCTGGGCGAGCTGACGCCGATCACGGTGACGGCCGATGGGCGCGTGTTCGGGCACCTGGCGGACAACGACTGCCACCTGTCGTTCCTCAGCGGCGGGCAGTGCGTGCTGCCGCCCGCCGAGGGCGGGATGGACTGGTTCCACCGGCCGGAGATCCAGACGGCCGAGGGGGACCTGGTGGCGGTCGGGCACATCACGGCCGGCACCGGGCACGCAGACCTGCAGGCGAGCGCGGCGTCCGCCGTGGCGCACTACGACGACACCGGCACGCAGGTGGCGGTGGTCCGGGCCGGGCGCGACGCCCACGGCACGTGGGTCGCCGGGTCGCTGGTGCCGGAGGCCACGGAGGAGCAGGTGCAGCTGCTGCGCCGGTCGCCGCTGTCGGGGGACTGGCGGTGGATCGGCGGGGCGCGGCAGCTCGTCGCGGCGCTGTGCGTCAACGTCGGCGGGTTCCCGGTGGTGCGGGGCCGCTCGGCGGGCGGGCGGGCGTACGCGATGGTCGCCTCCGGCTGGGCCGGCTGGAAGCCGTCGGAGGCGGGCGGCCGCCCGGACCGGGCGCTGTCGCCGGCCTCGTTCGAGGCGGCGGTGCGCCGCGCCGTGGCGGCCGGCTTCGCGGCCGAGCGCCAGCGGGTGGCCACCGCGGCGCAGGCCGAGCGGATCGCCGCGTCGATCGGGCGGGACCGCAAGACGCTCGTGGCGGCGCTGACCGCCACGGTGCACGGCGAGTAGGGGAGAAAGCGATGGGCTGCAACTGCGGCGGGAAGCGACGGACCAGCACGGTGTTCGTGCTGTCCTACGGGGACGGCCGCCAGGGCGGCGAGTATGGGTCGAAGACGGACGCGGAGATCGCCGACGTGCGCAAGGGCGGCGGCGGCGTGATCCGGATGGTGCAGAAGTAGAGGGGCGGGGGGGGGGGGGGGTGGGCCCCCCCCCCCCCCCCGGGGGTGGCCGGGGGCCCCCCCCCCCCCGGGGGGGGGGGGGGCGGCGCGGCGTCGGGGCGGGAGATGCGCGGCGGG
>NZ_JBIAIL010000010.1:169655-201405 GCF_042871425.1 Micromonospora sp. NPDC005806
GGGGGGGGTTGTTGGGCGCTCGGGGGCCCCGGGCCCCCCGGGGGGGGGGGGGGGGGGGGGGGGGGGGGGGGGGTGGGGGTTGTTGGGGGGGGGGGGGGGGGGGGCGGCCCCCCCCCCCCCCGCCTCGCGTCTATGTCACGGGCCGCCACCTCCCTCGGGAGGCTGGGCGGCCCCATCGGCGAGCTGCCTGTCAGACGCAGCTGTCGCCTCGGGTTGCGCGGGTTGGTCCTGGGCCTCAGAACGCCGTTGGAGGCCGCCAGGGGGTGACGTGACTTTGATGCGGAACGCAACGGTTTTCCAGTCGACCTCGACAGTTCCGCCGTTCCTCTCGATCCGCCTCACCAGCAGGAATACGAGAAGAATCAGCAGGGTCGGGATCGCCAGGGGAGTGACCGCGGCGTACATGCTCGCGGTGACTCCCACAGTTGCGGGCCTAGCTCTTCCTCATGGGCATGGTCGTGCGCCCACCTTCCGCTCGTAGGAACCGGCCGGGTTGGGCCGGACACACCACACGGACAGACTGGAGAAGTTCCTTGTCGCCTGCCCGCACCGGCGCTCAACTGTCAGAAGGGCGCGGTGAGGCCGCCCTCGTACGCCGAGGACCGCAGACCTCACCCAGGCCTGCGATCCGTTGGTTCCCCAACATGGTGCGGCCCTCGCTGCCTTGATCGGAACTCGGTCCGGCTGCGTTACGCTGTCGGCTGAACCGCCGATGCTGGCTGCGGGCCGGTCGGGACGAGATCCCTACCGTGCTGAGGAGCCGACGGTGGACTTTCAGATCCCTCCGAGCCTGGACGGGCTCGATCTCGACGCGCTGACCGAGCTGCAGAGCCAGGCCGTCGCGGCGTTCGATGCCCTGCGCGACGACCCGGCCCTGGACGCCGATGGCCTCGCCCGGCTGCGGGAGCTGGCCGCGTTCGTGCAGTCGGTGCGCACCGAGCAGGCGCGAATCGAGCAGGCAGCCGAGCAGGTCGCCTCCGAGCTGGACGACCTGACCGCGGCGGTGCACGGCGCTCCGGAGGGCGGCGATGGCGACGGTGACGAGGGCGACGGCGGCGAAGCCGAGGAGGGGCCGGCCGAGGAGACGCCAGCCGAGGAGCCAGGCGAGGAGACGCCGGTCGAGAGGCCCACGCAGCAGCAGCCGACGCCGGTCGTCGCGTCGCTGGCCCGCCGGGCGGCCCGCCGTCAGCCGAAGCCGAAGGTGACCAGCGCCGGGCAGTCGGCGGTCATCAAGGCGGCGGCCGACGTGCCGAACGTGCCGCATGGGCACGTGTTCTCCTCCGTGTCGGAGGTCGCTTCGGCGTTCGACGACAAGTTCGCCGGCTTCCCGCGCGGGGTGGGCGTCGCGACCCGCATCAAGCAGAACGTGGCCCGGGTGGAGCTGCCCGTCGACCAGGCGCTCGTCGCCGGGGGCAGGGGCCTGACCGACATGGAGCTGGTGGAGCTCGCCGCGTCGGAGTCGCGGCTGTCGGGCGGCAACCTCGTCGCGGCCGGCGGCTGGGGTGCACCGTCGGAGACGCTGTGGGAGCTGTGCGAGGGCCTGGAGACGACCGAGGGTCTGCTGGACCTCCCTGGCATCACGGTCCCGCGCGGCGGCGGTATCAAGGTGCCGGCCAACCTCGACTTCCGGGACCTGTATTCGGGGATCGGCTTCGTGCAAACTGAGGCCGACAGCACCGCGGGGGTTGACAAACCCTCGTACCGGGTGCCGACGGTGAACTGGGCCGAGACGCGCCTCGAGGTGGACGGGGTGCAGATCGAGCAGGACATCGTGCAGAACGCGATCTGGCCCGAGCTGACCCGGGACGTGGTGCGGCGGACGCTGACCGCGCACGAGCACAAGATCAACGCGCGGCTGATCGCGCGGATGGCCAGCGCACCGGGCCAGTCGCAGCAGTTCGCGCTGACCCTCGGCGGCGACGTCGACGGCGACGAGACGACCACCGCGCTGCTCGGCGCGATCTCCCTCGCCGCGACGGACTACCGGTACCGGTACCGGCTGGGTCGGCGGCAGCTCCTCGAGTGCGTGGCGCCGCTGTGGCTGATCGACTGGATCCGGGCGGACATGTCGCGCCGGGCTGGGGTGAACTACCTCGACGTGACCGACGAGCAGATCACGGCGTGGTTCACCCGACGGCACCTGCGGCCGCAGTTCGTCTACGACTGGCAGGACGGGTACGCCGACGCGGGCGGCATCGGCTTCGGCGGCAGCGCCGCCCCGGGCCAGTGGCCGGGCACCGCGGACCTGCTGATCTACGCGCCGGGCACATGGGTGAAGGGCTCCAAGCCGATCATCGACCTGTCAGCGGTCTACGACAGCACGAAGCTGAAGGACAACGAGTACATCGCGCTGTTCACCGAACAGGCGACGCTGCTGGTGAAGCGGTGCTTCGTGTCCTACAAGGTGAGCGTGCCGCTGTGCCCGACGGGCGTCACCGGCAGCACCGTGGCGTTCGACTGCTCGGCGGTCTGAGCTACCCGTTTGACGGGGCCGCGCCCAGCTGGGGCGCGGCCCCCCGCCACTGAGGAGATGACGGGTGACGCAGCCCCTGGTGTATGTGGACGCCCCGGCGACGACGCCGTACCGGTTCGGGCTGTTCTCGGCGGCGGCCGTGGTCGACCCGGCCGACCAGCGCGAGTTCCAGGCCGGGGTGGAGTGGGAGCCGCAGTGCGTCGATGCGCCCGCGCCGACGAGCGCCGCCGCGGCCTCGGACCCGAACCGGGCGGCGATGGCGCTGCCGGACGGGGTGCCGAGCGTGAAGGCCGGCGTGATCCGGCTGTATGCCGGGCTGACCGGCCGGTCGGTGGCCCGGCCGGATTTACTCGAGCGGGCCCGGCGGGCGATGGGCGCGGTGGAGCAGCAGTCGCTGGAGCAGTACGTGTGGACCGGCGAGGGCGGCAACGACGTGTTCCTGGCGGAGGCCGACACGCCGGTGCTGGCCGGCTCCGGAGCGGCCCCGGTGCCGCTGGAGAAGGGGGTGGGCCTGCTGGAGGAGCACATCGGCGACAAGTCGGGTGTGCTCGGCGCGGTGTGGGCCCCGCGGTGGACGTCGGGGTGGTTCCAGGGGAAGGGCCTGACTCGGATCGAGGGCCCCCGGCAGGTGGCCCCGCTGGGCAACCCGCTGGTGTTCGCGCAGACGACCGGCGTCGGGCCGGGTGGTGCGGCGCCGGGCGCGGACGAGGCGTGGCTGTACGCGACGGGGCCGGTGATGGTGCGGCGGTCGGCGGTGTTCCTGCCGAAGCTGCCGGAGGCCCTGGACCGCAAGGACAACGAGGTGTTCGCGGTCGCCGAGCGGTTCTACACGGTGGGGTGGAGCTGCGCGGTGGCGGCGGTGAAGGTCAAGCTGCCGGGCGTGCCGGCGTAGGAGGAGACATGGCGCTGATCTATCCGAAGGACCGCGCGGACGCGCAGGCCCTCGCCCAGCAGCTGCTCGACGCGGCCGGCGACGAGCGGCACGACGAGGTGCGGACGACGACGGACGGCCCGGTGGGGCTGGCGTTCGACGTGCCGGACGACCTGGCGGAAAAGGTGCTGGGGTCCGGCGACGGGCGGCAGCGCGTCGAGACGCCGGAGGAGCCGGCGACGACCGTGCAAGGCACGTCGGCTGACGCCGGGGCCGACGGGTCCGGGGTGGACGCCAAGCCGGCGGACGGTTCCTCCCAGCCGTCGGCGAAGGCGTCCCGGTCGACCTCGCGCACGTCGCGGAGCTGACTGGTAGCCCCACGCCCCGGACCGCGCCGCCCTGCCTGGTTTCTTCCCCGTGCCAGGCGGGGCGGCGCTCTTTGTGTGACCCGCTCCACGGCCCGTGGCGTACATAAAAATTGTACGCGAGACTGAAATTCGCATACAATGAATATGTACGCAACGCGCTACCCCTACAGGAGGTCTGAGAGATGGAGAAGCGGGTCAACGAGCTGGCCACCGAGTTCGGCGTCGAGGCCGAGGCCGCCGACCAGTGGGGCCTGATCGCCCAGCTGGCGCGGGCGGTGGTGGAGGCCGAGCGGGAGCTGGAGCGCCACTCCCGCGAGCTCATCGGCGCGACCGAGGACGCGGTGGTGACCGCGAAGGCGGGCGACCTGCGGACGTCGGTGCGCGGTGACCTGCTGGCCGCCGTGAGCGACAAGGCGGCGGCCCTGGACTCGGCGCTGGTGAAGGTGGCCGAGCGGCGGCAGGCCCTGGCGCTCGTCGCCGAGAGCGTGAAGGCGGCGCGGCCGAAGCCGGCGCCGGAGCTGGCCGAGCACGACGTGGTGACCTGGACGTGGGACGGTGCCGAGCACCGCGGCGTGGTCGACCAGGTGGTGGGCGCGAGCGTGGTGGTGGTCGACCCGGACGAGGCGCGGTGGCGCCTGCCGGCCGCCGAGCTGACGAAGGTGCCGCCGGCGAAGGCGGACGACCACCTGGGGTGCCAGGGCTTCGACAGCCAGGAGTTCTACTGGCACTGCTACACGCACGAGCTGTACCGCCAGTCGTTCTGAGCGAGCGGGCTGACGCCCCTCGCGCCCCACGTGGGCGCGGGGGGCGTCGTCGTTTGTGTGGCCCGCTCCATGGTCCGGGCGTACATAAAACCTGTACGGATGGCCTGGCGGTGACATACAATGAATGTGTACAGCAAGCCGCCCCGACTGCGTGAGGAGTGCCCGATGGCCAAGGAGCTGAGCTACGAGATGACCCGGACGATCGAGGCGCTGGACGCCCTGACGGCGGGCTTCCGCGAGCGCCTGGTGGCCGGCGAGGGCCTGTTCCCGCGCGAGACGGAGGAGCAGGAGCGTGCCCGCCTGGCCTACAACCGGGCGGCGCGCGAGCACAACGAGCGGGTGTACGCCGAGCGCGAGCGGTTGGCGCGGGAGAAGCAGGCGCGCGAGAACGCGCGGGAGGTCGCGGCCGTGCGCAAGCGGCTGTGCGACGGGTGCTTCTGCGAGCTGCCGGCGTCGGGCGTGTGCGGCAACTGCTGACCGAGACAGACGAGAGAGAGGGAGTGGCCATGACCGTGACCATGCGAGCCGAGCTGGTCGAGCAGATGCCGACCGGTGACCAGTGGGAGCCCGTCGCGCTGTCCGAGGTGGAGGACGGCGACGTCGTGTCGTTCGACGTCGCGGCGCTGAGCGAGCGCCGGCACGAGAGCGTCCCGCGCGTCGACTGGACGCGGGTGATGGAGGAGGCCGCCGCCGTGGCGTGCAAGCAGGACCTGGGCGGGAGCGTGCGGCTGGACTTCTACGACCTGGCCTGCCCGACGGTGGTGGGCGTGCCCGAGATGGAGGTGTTGCGGCTGCGCTGAGCCGCCCGAGCGCCCCCGCAGCCGTGCTGGCTGCGGGGGCGCTGCCGTTCCCGCCGGCGGGAGAGCCGCCGGCAGTTCACGTGGAGGAAGAGCATGACGACGACGACGATGGCGCGGCGCGCGAACGCCGTGCCGAGCGACCCGAGGGAGCACGCGCGGTCGATCGCGGAGGCGGTCGACGAGGCGTGGCACAGCAGGTACGGCGGCTCGCGGATCGAGGTGCCGATGAGCGTGGTGGCCGCCCTGGCGCTGGTGGCCAGAGAGGCGCCGGACGGCGACCAGCTCGACCGGCTCGGCGAGACGGCGGAGCGCCTGAACCACGACGGCTTCTGGCTGCTGGTGCAGCGGCTGTGGTGCGAGTTCGCGGCGCTGCGCCCGGACCTGAACCCGCGGACGAAGCACCTGTGGTACTGGATCGACGAGGAGCCCGACGAGACGACGAAGCGGGCGGTGCACGCGGTCGGCCAGGCGGCGCTGCGGCGCGGCGTGTTCGGCCGGTGGGGGCCGGACGGCTGGGGCGGCACGGACCTGCTGGGGATGCTGCTCCAGACGATGAAGAGCCACGGCGGCCGCAAGGGCATCGGGCAGTTCCTGACGCCGGAGAGCGTGACGCTGCTGCTCGGTCGCATGGTCGCGCCGGACGAGGGCGCGCGGATCCTGGAGCCGTGCGCCGGCACGGGCACGATGCTGCTCGGCGCGGCGCAGGCGATGCGGGAGAACGGGCTCGACCCCACGAAGTGCGAGTGGTGGGCCAACGACCTGGACCCGCTGGCGGCGGCGCTGTGCGCGGTGAACCTGCACCTGTGGGGGCTGGGCTGGCGGGTGGTCGTCGGCTGCGGCGACGGGTTGCAGGACGTCTGGATGCACGAGGCGCTGCGCGACCGCCAGGTGGCGATCGACGAGATGACGCGGGCGTGGCAGCAGGCCCGGCAGATCGCCGCGGTGCGGCACCTGCTGGACCTGCCGACGCCGCAGAGCGAGCTGGACCGGGCGCTGCGCCGGGCGGCGCCGAAGCCGCCGCCCCCGCCGCCGGCGCCGGACTCGTCCACGTTCGACGCCGACGCGGTGTTCCGGCAGGGCCGGCTGTTCTGACCGGCCGGTTGTGTGACGCGCTACACGGCCCCCGCGTACATAAAACGTGTATGCGGGGGAGCCGGTCGCATACAATGAGTATGTACGTCCTGCCCTGATTCACGTGGAGGTTGAGATGGCAGAGAGCACGGTGCAGCCCGGCAAGCAGGCGGCGAGCGGCGACGACTGCGGGTGGTTCAACTGCCTGGACGAGGACGACTGCTGCAAGCACTGCGGGGAGCACTTCTCGGGTCCGTGCGCGCCGGGCTGCAAGCACTACGACGGCGGGCCGGCCGACGAGTGCGACGCGCGGCCGGACGAGGAGGAGCCGCCGGTGATGATCGTCGTGACCAGCTGGGGCGGCGGGAGCGTGCGGATGCAGGGCACGCGGGAGGCCCTGGAGGAGTACGCGGAGCGGCGCGTCGCCTGGCGCTATCGGGAGTCGACGGTGGCGAAGATGCTCGCCTGGCTGGCGGACGGTGCGCCGTCGCCGCACGCGGTTGTGGCGTGGCACGGCGAGACGGAGTTCTGGTCGGTCGACGTGACCGCCTAGTGGCTGCGTAGGCGGGGCCGGGCGTGGGTGTCCGGCTCCGGTGCGGAGCCCCTAGCCGGGGTTCTGCTGTCCGGTCGCTATTGACGATTGCGGCCGGACAGCGCAAGGTAACTGTCCGAAGCAAGACCCGGTTCACGTGGAGGTAAACCATGGGTCTACGCGCGTTGGTCGGCACCGAGGGTGCCGGCGGCACGTACCTGGCGCGGCACGTCCAGCACGACGGCTGCCCGACGATGGTGGTGCCGGCCCTGTCGGTGCTGCTGCACGAGATGTGCGGCCACAGCCCGGAGCGGGCGGCGGCGGTGCTGTTGCAGTGCGACTGGTCGCGGCTGTACGCGGTGCCGGGCACCGGGCCGACCGGCCACATGGTCGGCGTGCCCTCCGAGGGCTACCCGCCGCAGGCCGGCCGGATCGCCGAGGCCCGCGCGGGCGACCGCGAGTGGGCGTACCTGTTCGGCGGCCACCGGCTGCACGTCTACCTGGGGGTGTACCCCGAGCGCGGCCCGAAGCGGTGGGAGGCGTGGGCGTGCTGGTCGCTGCACGAGCTGGGCGACCTGTCGCCGCTGGACCTGCTGGAGGTCCAGCGGGCGGGCTACGCGGCGCAGTGGCGGGCGTCCGACTACCGCGGCTACATGGAGGCGGTCCGGTCGTCGGCGCGGGACGTGACCCGCATCGGGCTGATGGAGGCGGGCCGGTGAGGGCGCTGGTGGGGCAGTTCGCCCCGGGCAGCCGCTGGTACCGGGCGCGCCTCGTCGAGCTGGAGGGCCAGCCGAGCTGGACCCTCGCGCAGATGCGGGCGATGTGGGACCGCAACTTCCAGCGGGACACGAAGGCGATGGTCGAGGTGCTGCTGCACCGGCACTGGTCGGTGCTGGCGAACACGGAGTGGCCGAAGCAGGCGCAGTCGGAGCGGCGCCCGGACTGGACGTACGTGTGCGGCGTCGGGCGCGGCTACAAGGACGAGGTCAGCAGCCCGGCGGCGGTCGGGCTGATGGGCGCCGACGAGCCGTTCCGCGACGAGGGCTGGGCGTACCTGTGGGAGCACAAGTTCGGCGCGCTGCACGTCTACGGGGCGCACGGCGGCAGGTGGCACCACCTGGCGACGCTGCCGGCCGACGTGTGGGCCGGGCTGACGACGCAACTGGTGATCGATGTGGAGGCCAGGTTCTGCTGGCTGGAGCGAGAGGAGAAGGCGGCGTGACCGTCGAGACGAGGGGAACGGGCAGCCAGCCGATCCGGGCGGACGAGCTGAAGCGCCGGGACCAGGTGCTGCTGTTCGCGCAGGTGATCGAGGTGTTCGACGTGCAGTCGGTGCTCGACTTCCCGACGTGCGTGAACCTGGTGATCCGGCCGGTGCAGGGCGGGACGCCGAGGGAGACGCTGGTGCCCCGGGACATGCTGCTGCTCGGGATGCGGCTGCCCCGGCTGATCCAGGAGCCGTGCCAGGGCTGCGGGACGGTCGTGAAGCTGCCGGTCGACCTGGCGCAGGCGTCGTCGGGGCAGGTGGTGTGCGGCGGGTGCCGTGGCCGGATCGTCGAGGGCACGGCGCGGGTGACGACGCAGCCGGTGCCGGTCGGGCGGTACTGATGAGCGACGTGCTGGCGGCCCTGATGGCCGACAACGACGCCGACCGGGAGAAGTTCCTGAACCGGGAGGTGCTGCGGCACGCGGTGATGCGGCAGATCACCTGCGAGCGGACGGGGCAGGTCCTCGACGTCCGCACGGCGGTGATGGTCACCTGGATCAAGGGCGACAGCCGCAGCGCCGTGGTGGTGACCGGTGAGGCCTGGGACGAGGTGGGCGAGAGCGTCAAGGCGAAGGTGGCCGAGATCGGCGCCGAGCTGGAGGTGATCGACGGCCGGGAGCTGTAACCGGCCGGGTGGCGAGCGTTGCCGCTGGTTGGCAGTATCGGGGCCGTGCCTTCGGGCGCGGCCCCGTTCACTGTGGAGGAAGCACTATGGAGCCGTTGGCGGAGCTCGAGAGCCATGTCGCGGGACGCAACGCGCGGGTGAGGATCTGGCCGGACCGGATCGAGTGGAGCAAGCCGGGGCGCACGATGGCGGCGAACGTGCTGCTGGTGATCCTGGCGGTCTACACGGTGGCGCTGTCGCTGCTGATCCCGGCGTGCCGACCGCGGTTCAAGGAGCAGGGCCGCCAGATGCTCGCCATGCGGGCGGTGCAGTCGGTGGCCGCTCAGCGGGACGGCCTGCACACCGCGGTGGCGGTGGTGGCCGGCGCGTCGACGATCTCGTTCCGGGTGCCGCACGGCCGGGCCGAGCAGATCGAGGCGCTGATCCGCGACCTGGTGCTGGGCAACCACCCGGCCGCGCGGTCGTAGCGGCCGCCAGCTCGTCGACGAGGGCGCTGTGTCCCACCCGGGGCCAGCGCCCTCTCGGCTACGCTGGCGGGGTATTCGCCGCTGGCTGCGGGCCGGGCATGGACCTTCGCTGTTGAGGGATGCCTGATGACCGCAGTGTGCGATACCCCGGTGAAGGGGAAGATGCTCCGGGCCACGAAGCTCGGGGTGTGCGGCGACCCGATCCTGGGCGCCGGAGGATGGCCGACCCACGTGACGTCGAAGGGCTTCGTCTCCGTCGAGTACGGGGCCGAGGTCGACGACGGCGAGGAGATCGACCAGAAGGACGCCAACGGGGACCCGCTGGTCTACGAGCCGGCCCGGCGGCGGATCAAGCTGTACAACGTCACGGTGACCTGCGGGCGGGTCGACCCGGAGCTGTACACGCTGTTCACCGGGATGCCGGTGGTGCTCGACGAGGACGGCAACGCGACCGGCATGCGGGTCACCTCGGCGGTGAACCTCGACTCGGCGGTGGCGCTGGAGGTGTGGTCGGGCACGCAGCTGAAGAAGTGCGTGGCCGGGGCGATCCAGCGGCCGAGGTTCGGGTACTTCCTGCTGCCGCAGATCATCGACGGGCAGATCGGGGACTTCACGATCGAGAACGGGGCGGCCAGCTTCACGCTGACCGGCAAGGCGATCGAGAACCCGGGCTGGGGTGTCGGGCCGTACGACGTCTACCTGCGCAAGACGGGCGTCGAGGCGCTGATGGACCCGATGGGCGACCAGGACCTGCTGCACCTCGACTGGACGTACCTGCCGCCGCCGGCGCCGACGTGCGGGTTGACCGTGCGGCCGCCGGACGGCACCGTGGCGGCGGACGCAACGGACGCGACGGACATGACGGCGGAGTTCACGGCGACGTACGTGCCGGCCGGGCCGCCGCTGCACCCGTACACGGTGGATTGGGGCGACGGGGCGTCGTCCGCCGGCCCGGCCGAGGCGGCGAAGGTGAGCCACCAGTACGCGGCACCCGGGACGTACCTCATCACGCTGACCGACACGACGACGGGCGCGCAGCGCTTCAAGTCGTTCGTCGCCCCGGCCACCTGAGGTAGCGGTGACGCAGCCGGCGCGGACCGGCCCCTGCGACTGGCCGCTGAACACGGCGTACTGCAAGGGCTGGGACCAGCTCGACGAGGCGGTCAGGGCGGCGGCCACGGATCTCGCGACGGAGGTCCTGTGGGCGCTGTCCGGCCGCCGGTTCGGCGTGTGCGACTCGACGGTGCGGCCGGTGCGGCGCGGCGATGGCGAGGCGTGGCGGCGGTGGGAGTCGTGGCTGGACCTGCCGTACGGCGGCAGCTTCGCGGTGACGTTCTGCGGCTGCCCGGCCGGGGCGTGCGCGTGCGGGCCGGCCGGGCAGGAGCTGAGCCTGCCCGGCCCGATCAACGCGGTAACCCGGGTTGTCATCGACGGCCAGGTGCTGCCGGCCGAGGCGTACGCGGTCTACGACCGGCGGTGGCTGCTCCGGATCGACGGTGAGAGCTGGCCGACCCGGCAGGACCTGGCGGTCGCCGACGACCAGCCGGGCGCGTGGGCGGTCACCTACGACCGGGGCGTGCCGGTGCCGGCCGGCGGGAAGGTCGCGGCCGGCGCGCTGGCCTGCGAGATGGGCAAGGCGATGGTCGCCGACACGACGTGCCGGCTGCCGAGGCGGGTGGCGTCGCTGGTGCGCCAGGGCGTGCAGCAGACGTTCGTCGACCCGGCGCAGCTGGCCCGGGACGGCATGACCGGGCTGCCGGAGGTCGACCAGTGGCTGCGGGTGGTGAACCCGCACCGGCTGCCCCGCGACTCGGTGGTGTGGTCGCCGGACCTGGACCGAGGACGAAGGAGGACGTCGTGACCGAGCCCGTGGTGGAGCCCGTCGACGACGTGGCGTGGCCGGTGGCGGTGAGGCTGCGCGAGCTCATCGGGACGGCGCTGGACGGGGCGCTCGGCGGCACCCCGGCGGTGGTGGCGGTGGTGCCCGGCCGGGACGTGGCCATCGACTCGTGCTGCGAAGGCCAGGCGTGGGTGCGGATCGTGCGGACGTACCCGGTGCTGCCCGCCGAGTTCCCCGGCGGGCGGGGCAGCCCCATCGACGACGGCGGCGACCCGGGCGTCTTCTGGGCGGTGGAGCTGGGCGCCGGGACGGCCCGGTGCGCGCCGAGCCCCGACGACGCGGGGAACCCGCCGACCGGGGCGCAGCTCGAGCGCAGCGCGGCGGAGCTGGCCGACGACGCCGGCCGGATCCGGCGGACGGTGCTGTGCGAGCTGCAGAAGCTGCCGACCGCCGAGGAGGTGTGGATCGGGGAGCAGTCCAGCGTCGGCCCGTCCGGCGGCTGCGTCGGCCAGGAGGTCCTGGTCGCGGTGATGACGAACATCTGCGTGTGCGAGGAGGACGGCTGATGCGCAAGGGCCAGAAGGTGACGGTGAAGGCGCTGACCGCGATGCCGGGCGTGCCGGACGGGTCGGTGCAGCACCTGGAGTGGGGGCCGCGGCTGGCGACGCTCGTCGACGCCGGCCGGTACGAGGTGCTGGAGGGCAAGGACGCGGAGCAGGCGGCCACCGCGGACCTGGAGCCGCCGGACGCGACGGAGCCGACCCCGGCGCCGACGATCGCGGCGGACGGCGACGGCGACGAGCAGTCCCGGCCGAGGCGGGCGCGGAGCCGCTGATGGCGGTCCGGGTCAACGCGCGGGTCGACCTTTTCGCCGGCGAGATGCGGCAGCTGCTCACCGGCTCGACCGGGCAGGTGGTGTCGTTCATCCGCAGCGTGGCGCGGAAGGTGCGGACCCGGGCGGTGCTCAAGTGCCCGGTGGACACCGGCCGGTTGCGGGCGGCGCACCGCGAGGAGGTCGGCGTGCGGGGCGGCCAGGTGTACGGGTTCGTGGAGAACGACGTCGAGTACGCGGCGGCGGTCCACGACGGGACGGGAGCGCACCTGATCCGGCCACGGCGGGCCGGGGGGATGCTTCGGTTCGAGACGGGCGGCCAGGTGGTGTTCACCAGCCTGGTGAACCACCCGGGGACGCGGGCGCAGCCGTGGCTGCGCGAGGCGATGGAAGAAGTGGCGGGTCCGGAGGGGTTCCGGCTCGTCCGCAGGTAGGGAGGAAGCAGGATGCGGGAGTTCACGACCAGCGCGAAGGTGGCGAAGGAGGACGGCGGCGAGAAGAAGCTGCCGGACGTGCCCTTCAAGCTGGACGGGGTGGAGATGGTGTGCCGTGCGCCGAAGGACGCGCAGCTGGCGTACCTGATGGCGGCGGCGTCGTCGAGCCGGTCCGAGGCGGACCAGGTGGCGGCCGTGCTCGACTTCTTCGAGCAGACGCTGGACAAGGCGAGCCTGGCGGTGTTCCGGAAGCGGCTGCTGTCCACGGAGGACAGCTTCGACTTCACCGACGCCATGGGGATCTTCACGCACGTGTGCGAGGAGTGGTCCGGCCGCCCTATTGGGTCGGGCAGCGCCTCCTGACCCTGGCGGTCAAACGCTGGCCCGAGTTCCACGGGACGCTGCTGATGCGGACCGGCCGGGAGCCGCTGGACCTGCCGCTGCCGTCCCTGCTGGACGTGATCTACGCCTGGTGGGTGGAGGGCGGCACGGAGAAGGACGTGGCGAAGTTCCGGACGGCGTTGGAGACGCCCCCGGCGAGCGCCGAGCTGGAGGGCCGCGAGGAGTGGTCCGACGAGGAGACTGACGAGTCGTTCGCCGCTGCCATGGGCGGGATGCAGCGCGCGGCGTCAAGATAGACGAGGGCGGCCCCGGTGCGGGGCCGCCCTCGTCCGTGCCTGGGTCAGCTGCGGAAGCCGTCCCCGCGGAACAGGGTGGAGCCGGCCTCGCGCTGCGGCAGCGGCGTGGGCGGCTCGTAGACCGGCGCCGAGGCGAGGAACGGGACGTAGCGCTGCAGGAAGTCGTCGACGCCGGGGATGGCGAGGACGCGGGTCACCGCGGCCGCCACGGCGAGGGCCTGGGCGACGAGCGGCACGGCGTCAACGCCGGCGACGGTGGCGATGGTCGGCAGCAGCGACAGCAGCGCGATGACGGCCGCGAAGATCGTGCGTGCGGTGGCCCGCCACGGGTGGCGGGTCTGGGTGGTCGGGTTCATGGGGTCCCTCCTCGGGTTCACAGACAGAGGTCCAGCGCCGGTACGCAGACCAGCGCCGGGTTGGGCTCGGGCGTCGGCTTGGGTGCCGGCGGGCCCGGTTGCCCAGTGGAGCCCGGCGGTCCGGTTGGACCGGCCGGGCCGGGAGCTGGTGCCGGGCGGGGCTGCTGCGCCCGGCCGTCTGGTGCCGTGCCGCCGGCGCGGGGCCCGCCCCGGTCCGGGGTGCCCGTCGACGGGGACGGGCGCGGGTCCGGGGCGGTGCAGCCGTACCGGCGGCGCAGGTCCTGCACGGGCGGGTCGCGGGGCGTCAGCCGGTCCAGGGCCACGCACAGGTCGCGGCGGGTCTGCTCCAGCCGGGCGTCCCGGGCCTTCGCCTCGGCGGCGGCCTGCGCCCGCCGCTGGGCCTGGTCCTGTTCCAGCGCGTTGACGCGGCGGTCCATGCTGGCGTTGGCCAGCGTGACGGCGATGTACGCCGCGGCCGCCGCGCAGAGCAGCGGCAGCGCGGCGTACAGCGCGAGCAGCTTGGCGAGCTGCCGCCGGGGGTTGTGCACGACGACGCCCGGCTCGTCGGTCAGCAGCCCGTACGGCTGCCGCTCACTGTGACGGTTCACCGGTCGACCTCCTGCCCAGCTTGTCCGGGTCGAGGCCGGCGGCGAAGACGTCGAGCCGCAGCCGGGCGTACATCTCCTGGTAGCGGCGCAGCTCGGTCTCCAGCTCGGTGCAGCGCTTCTCCAGGTTGGCCAGCCGCTCGTCGACCCGCTTGTCGAAGTTGGCTTCCCGCTGGGTGTCGGAGGTGCGCAGGGTGCCGCGCAGCCCGAGCAGCGCGGTGATGATCGACGCCAGGACCGCCAGCGCCCCCACCGCGACGGTGAGGCCTGAGACGTCCCCACCGGCGGCCCTGATGATCTGCCCGGAGGCCAGCCACACCTACGTGCCCCCTCATTGGAACGGCGCGGACGCTCAGGTCACCGGGTTGCGGTACGCGGCATCCCAGCTGGCCTTGCCGATCAGCCCGTCCTGGGTGAGGTGCTGGTCGGCCTGGAAGGCGACCGCGAGGGCGCGGTACTCGGGGCTGTAGATGCCGTCGTTGCCGGCGTCGCCGAGCCAGCGCTTGCCCTTGCCGATCGACCAGCCCCGGCGGCCGAGCTGGGTGGCCCACTGCTGGAGCCAATAGCGGTCGGTGTGGCTGCGGAAGTAGCGCTCGTGCAGGCCGGACACCGAGTAGTCGGGGCCGGACGCCGGGCCGAAGTACCAGCCGCCGGGCAGGGGGAAGGCGATCGGCGTGCCCGGCGCGGGCTTCGAGCCGGCCGGAGGCTTCGGGGCTGGGGCCGGGGTCGAACCGACGATGGGCAGGCCGGCGTGCAGCCAGGCGTAGATCTCGTCGCCGGGGCAGGAGGTGTTCCCGCGGTCGCGGTGGCCGAGGAGCGTGAGCCGCTTGCCCTTGCGGTCGTTGGCCCCCTCGTAGAGCCACTTGAAGGCGCGGCGGGCGGCGTCGGAGACGTCCTGGCGGCCGGGCTGGTCCTTGCCGATGATGCAGACGCCGATGGCCTCGGTGTTGTGGCCGGCGCAGTGCGCGCCGAGCACGTTCCACCCGCGGCCCTCGAAGAGGACGCCGGTGACCGAGTTGATGAGGAAGTTGTAGCCGATGTCCGACCAGCCCTTGACCCGCATGTGGTAGTCCTGGATCTGGCGGGGGGTCTGCGTCGCGCTCGCGGCGGAGTAGTGGCCCATGAAGACGGTCCGGCTGGACCAGGGCACGGTGGAGCGGGACTCCGGTGCGCGGGCGCCCCATTCGGCGCGGCTGATGATGTCCACTGAGTGTCCTCCCGGCAGCGTGGATCGATCTGTCGGGGGACAGCGGCTCTTACGGTAGCGGGCCGGGGTGACCGGTGCGGGGCGGGAACGCGGCCCGCCGGCCGTCGCTGCGCGGACAGCGGCGACCGGCGGGGGTCGTGCGGAGGCCGGCCACGACGTTGGGGCCGGCCTCCGGGTCAGCGGGCGTGCGGGGGCAGGTCGAACTCGCCCGCCTTGGCCCCGGCGACGAAGGCGTCCCACTCGTCGGCGTCCCAGACGTGGACCGGGCCGGTGGGGTTCTTGCTGTCCAGCGTCTCGACGGTGCCGCCGCCCCGGTAGCGGACGAGGACGCTGTTGTCGCAGTTGGGGCCGGACTTGGTGGACTTGAACCAGACGCCGAGCTCTCGCTGCGGCTGCTGCTGCTGCTCCTGATCCATGGTGCTGCTCCTTGCGTTGCTCGCCGGCCGCTCCCGTCGCGGCCGGGCGGGTCAGGTGCGCCAGGTGAAGTGCAGGTCGCTGGGGGCGTCGGCGCGGACGACGACCTTGACCAGCAGCTGCTCCAGCACGGACTGGCGGAAGGGAGGGGCGATGCCGGAGAGGGTGGCCCGGCGCTCGGCGGCGGTCCAGGTGACCCGCTCGATCGCCTCGGCGGGCAGCTCGACCTTGCGGCAGCCGAGGGGGCACTTGTAGGTGCGCTGGCCGCGCCCGGGGTGCGGGTGCATGGGCACGTCGCAGGGGCCGCACCACAGCAGGGTGCGCAGCAGGTACGGGTCGGCGGTGCCGGTCATCTGGGCGCGGCGGGGCCAGGCGGAGCGCCGGCCGTAGAAGGCCCCGCCGGAGGTCAGCCGGTTCTCGGTGGCGTTCACGGCCGCCCCCCGTGGCCGCGCCACCGCTGCCCCGGGGTGGTGAGCGGCGCGGTGGAGAGGATGAGCGTCGGCGCGTTCCAGGACGGCTGGGCGGCATGAAGGTTGGGACCGGCCGCCGCTGGGGGACCCGGCGGCCGGTGGGCTGGGGTGGTGGTGCGGCGTCGACGCCAGGGCAGCCAGCGGTGGCGGCCGGGGCGGGTCACAGCGCCCACCCGTAGGCGTCGAACTGGACGCTCTCGGCCCAGCTCGCGGCGCTGCACGACCACGGGTTGTGGCACCAGGTGCAGGCGCGGTCGTTGACGGCGACGAACGGCCAGGTGAGGCCGACGCGCAGGGCCGGGCCGTCGGGCTGGTGCAGGGCGAGCGTGTGGCCGGCGACGGTCAGCCGCTCGGCGGGGGTGAGGACGACGTATCCGTAGCCGGGGATGACCTCCCCGGGCGGTGGCGGCGGCGCGGCGGCCGCGCGCAGCGGCGGCGTGGGCTTGTCCCACGTGGAGACGGCCGGGAGTGGTGCGCGTAGACCGGTGGTGACCATGAGACGCCCCCCTGGGGTGCTGCTCTCTCGCGGATGGTCTTGGCACGGTGCCGGATTGGCAACGTGCCGGCTGGCACGGTGCCAGCATGGCACGGAGCCGGTCTATGTCACAAGGGGAACGCGCGGATTGACAGCGCGTGTCTGTCGGCCGTGGACGCACGGAGGGCCGGCACCGTACGGTGCCGGCCCTCCAGGGTGGAGCGGGTCAGTGCAGGTCGAACTGGCCAGCCTTCGCGCCGGCGATGAACGCGGTCCAGCTCGCGCCCGTGAAGGCGAGCGCGGGGCCGCTGCGGTCCTTGCTGTCGCGGACCCGGGCGGCGGAGCCGTCAACGGCGTCGGACACCTCGACGCAGTTCTGGCCGCCGTCGGACCGGCGGGACTTCCGCCAGGGATGGAACTCGGCTTCGGACATGGGGGACTCCTCAGGTCAGGCTTCGGCGGCCAGGCCCTCGGCCGCCTTCTGGATGAGGTCCGCGCTTTCCTGTTGGGACAGCGCGGCGTCGCGCAGCTGGTCGAACATCTGCGCGTGGCGCTTCACCTCCAGGGCCTCGGTGACCAGCAGGTCGGCCGTCACGGTGTCGACGGCGACGAGCGTCAGGTCGTCGGGGTCCGGGTAGGCGTACAGGGAGAACGGGGAGCGTGGGACGTACCCGCGGCCCAACCGGGCGTCAACCGGCAGGACGCGGACGCTGATGTTCTCCCTGGTCGTGGCCAGAGTGAGCAGGTGGTGCAGCTGCTCCCGCATGACGGCAGGCGGCACGGGTAGCCGCTCGATCGCCTGCGGTTCCAGCACGACGTCGTACTCCGACCCGTCGGGGCCGGAAATCTGCTGCTGCCGCCGGAGCCGGCCGGCGACGGTGCCGCTGAGGTCGAAGTCGGCTCCGTCGTCGAGCGCGACCTGGCCCCTGTGGCGGGCGTACGCCTCGGTCTGGAGTAGACCGGGCAGGAGCGAGTTCTGGTACTCGCGGATGGTGCGGGCGCCGCTCTCGATCTCGGCGGTGCGGGCCTGCCGCGCGCCCATGGCGGCGTACTCCTGGCCGGTCCACCAGCCCTTGGCGAGCCCGTCGCGGGCGACGCGCTGTAGCGCCCGGTACCGCTCGTCGGCCTCGGGCAGGAGGACGTCCAGGAGCCGGAGGATGGTGTCGAGCGGCCGGCGTTCGCCGTTCTCGACCTTGGACACGACGGTGCGGTCCAGCCCGGCGGCGCGCCCGAGTTCCGAGCCAGTCATGCCGGCGGCGTCGCGCAGCTCGCGCAGCGCGTTGCCGAGCCGCAGGCGGCGCGCGAGGGGGGAGATCATGGGGGGCTGCACCTCCGACCGTTGGCACGGTGCCCGTTTGGCACCCGCCAGTCGTGAGGGTACGCGCGACGGGCGAAAGGCGGTACGCGCCGGACTTCCGGCGGTCGTGGCATCGTCGCTACGCTGATCCCAGATCCGGCGCGGAACGGGTCGGGCTCGCTGGATGAGCGCCCTGCGGAGGGCCCCGGTTGCGTCACCGGGGCCCTCCGTCATGCGGGCAGCTCAGCGCCGCAATGCTGTCCGGTCACAGTGAGGGATTGCGACCGTCGAAACTGGCCTACGCTGGGGGCGTGGCGCTGGGGCGTGCGTACATCGAGATCATCGGCGACGTTAAGAAGTTCGCGCCGGACCTGAGGCGCGGCCTGAGATCGGCGTTGAAGGTCGGCGCGCTGAGCGGAGTCGCCGCGAGCGCGACGAGCAGCCTGGTCAGCCTGGCCGGCGCGCTGGCGCAGGTCAGCGGCGCGGCGTTCGCCATACCCGCCGCGGCGTCCGTCTACGGCGCGGCGATGGGCGCGCTGCGGATCGCGACGTCGGGCCTCGGCGACGCGATGGGCGCGGTCGTCGAGGGCGACGCGAAGGCGTTCGAGAAGGCGCTGGAGAACCTGTCGCCGCAGGCGCAGAAGCTGGCCCGCGAGTTCAAGGCGGTCGGCCCGGCGATCGAGGGCATCCGCACGGCGACGCAGGACGCGTTCGCCGCGCCGATGGTCGGGCAGATCCAGGCAACCGCAGGGGTGCTGGCCGGGCCGCTGCGCAGCGGCCTGGCCGGCGTCGCCGCCGAGTACGGCAACGTGGCGCGGCGGGCGCTGGAGTTCGCCCGGGAGAGCGTCACCGTGTCGGTGCTGCGCGGGGTGCTGCTGGGCACGCGGGAGGCGGTGGCGAACCTCGGCGTGGCGGTCGGGCCGGTGCTGGCCGGGTTCCGCGACCTGGCCGTGGTGGGGCTCCCGGCGGTGACCCAGCTGTCCACGGTGGCCGGCGGGCTGGGCGCGAAGTTCGGCGCGTGGCTGTCGGCGATGGCGCAGAGCGGCGCGGCCACCGCGGCGATCCAGACGGCGCTGGGCGTCCTGCGGCAGCTCGGGACGATCGCGGCGAACGTCGGCGCGATCCTCAGCTCGGTCTTCCAGGCGGCCAGCGCGTCGGCCGGCGGCGGGCTGCTCGGGACGCTGACGACGCTGACCGGCACGCTGCGGGAGTTCTTCGAGTCGGCCGAGGGTGGCGCGGCGCTGAGCGGGATCTTCCAGACGCTGGGCGCGCTCGCGTCGGGCTTGAGGCCGGTCATCGGAGGACTGCTCAGCGCCATCGGGCAGACGCTGGTGCCGGCGCTCATGCCGATCGCGCAGGCGCTGATCCCGGCGTTGCAGGCCCTCGTCCCGGCGCTGGCCCCGATCGGTCAGATGATCGCGACGCTGGCCCTGGCCATCGCCCCGGTCCTGCCGGTCCTCGGCCAGCTCATCGGGATGCTGGTCGGGCCGCTGGCGCAGGCGCTCACCGCCCTGGGCCCGCTGCTCGGCCCGATCGTGACCGCGCTCGGGCCGGTGCTGCTCCAGATCGGTCAGACGCTCACCGCGGTCCTCGCGCCGATCGCCGGGCTGCTCGCCGACCTGTTCACGCAGCTGGGGCCGCCGCTCGGCCAGATCGTCGCCGCACTGGGCACCGCCCTCGGTCCGGTCCTCACGGCGATCGGGCCGCTGATCGGGCAGCTGGTCCAGGCGCTGATGCCGCTGATCCCGACGATCGTGTCGCTGCTGCCGCCGCTGGTCGACATCGTGGTGGCGTTGACGCCGCTGATCGAGCTGGTGGCGCAGCTCGCCGGCGTAGCGGTCGCCCTGGCGGCGCCGCTCATCAAGGTGGCGGCGCTGCTGTTGCAGTTCCTCGCCTCGCAGGCCGTCGTCCCGCTGGTCCAGGCGCTCGCCGACGGGCTGACGTGGCTGCTGTCGCCGCTGACGGGCGTGGCCGAGTGGCTGGGCAAGGTCGCCGCCTGGCTGAACGGGATCGATTGGGCCGGGGTCGGCGCGGCGATCGGCGGGGCGTTCTCGTCGGCGTGGAACGCGGTGGTCGGGTTCTTCTCGTCGCTCGGCACCTGGTTCGCCGAGCTGCCCGGGAAGATCGGCTCGTTCCTGGCGAGCCTGCCGGGGATGCTGTGGAACCTGTTCACGTCGGCGCTGGGCATGGCGCTCCAGGCGGTCGGCGTCGGGATCGGCCTGCTGATCTTCTCGGTGACGCAGCTGCCCGGGATGATCCTCAGTGGCATCGCGGCGCTGCCGGGCCTGCTCGCCGGGTTCTTCACCCGGCTGTGGGCCAGCGCGAAGTCGCTGACGACCGCCGGCATCAACGCGGTGGTGTGGTTCGTGACGGCGCTGCCGGGCCGGGTGATGTCGGCGCTGTCGCGGCTGCCGGGGATCCTCGGCGGGGCCCTGTCGTCGGCATGGAACGCGGCGAAGAGCGCGGTGACGAGCGGCGCGAGCGCCGTGGTGTCGTACATCAGCAGCGTGCCGGGGAAGCTCGCCGGGCTGGCCGGGAAGTTCGTGTCGGCGGGCGCGAGGCTCATCAGCGGCTTCATGAACGGGCTCAAGAACGTGGGCGGGTTCATCGGCGACGTCGCCGGGTCGGTCGTGTCCGCGATCAAGGGGTTCATCAACAAGGTGATCGGCAAGATCAACTCGGGCATCGCGTCGATCGACGCCAAGCTGCCCGGGTCGCTGCCGCGTATCCCGATGCTGGCCAACGGCGCGATCCTGCGCCGGCCGATGCTGTTCGTCGGCGGCGAGGCCGGCGACGAGGTGGTGGTGCCGCTGACCCGGCCGCGCCGGGCGCGGGAGCTGGCCGAGCAGTCCGGGCTGATGCGGCTGCTCGGCGGCGACGGCGGCGGATCCGTGGTGTTCGGGCGCGACGCGATCCGCGTGACCTTCGAGGGTGTCCTGCCGACCCGGCAGGAGGCGCTGGACACCGGCCGGGCGGTCGGCGAAGGCGTGTTGCAGACGCTGGCCCGTCGGGACGTGGCCACGACCGTGAGGACGATCTGAGTGGGCGAGTACAACCCGGACCTGCCGTACGTGCTGGGCAACCAGTGGGCGCCGCTGGTGGCCGACACGGTGCAGCTCGACACGGCCAGCGAGGTCGGCTACACGTTCCGGGCCCGCACCACCCACCCGGCCGGGGGCGGGCTGCGGCGGGTCCGGCTGCAACTGGCGACGCCGCCGCCCGGCCTGCCGGACCGCAAGGAGCTGCTGGTCAACCTGTACCCGGCTGACCGGGTGGCCGGCACGGGGCCGGTGGGCAAGCTGGTCATCCCGTGCGCGTCGGGGGCCGTGCTGGCCGGGGCGGCGCTGGCCGGCGGGGCGTCGACGGCGAACGACGCGGTGAGCAACCCGGCCGACCCGCAGCACGTCACCCTGACCGGCCCGAACGCGGCGGCCCGGTTCTGGTTCGGCAGGCCCCTCCCGCCGAAGATCAGCGACCGGCGGATCCTCGACGTGTCGGTGCTGTACGTGATCTCGGGCCCGTTCGCCGACCTGGCCCCGGCGGTGACCCTCGGCGTCGAGCGCCCGTCGGCCGGCGTCAACTGGATCATGGACGAGACGTTGAACGGGCAGGCCGACCACAACGCGGGGACGGTGATCGCCCGGTCCCGGCTGGGGGAGCTGAACCCGTGGTGGGACGCCGCGGCGTCGCCGACGACGCAGCGGGGCCGGGCACCGTGGCGGTGGCAGACCGGCAACGGCGCGACCGGGCTGAACGCCATGGCGGCGTCGGGCGGCACGAACTTCAACGTCCGGCTCCAGAGCAGCGCGGCCGCCGCGGCGGGCGCGGTGTTCAAGGTGCACTACCTGGCGCTGGAGGTGACGTACGGGGTGGAGAACCGGGTCGCCGGCGGCGGCCTGGACATCTCGCAGGGGCCCAGCGGCATCATCCCGACGGGGTTCACCAGCGTGACGGGTTGGATGTTCGACATCCCGATGCTCGGCATCGCCACGGCCGACGTGCCGCTCACTGCCGGGCGGGAGTACGCGGTGACGGTCGGCCAGGCGTACGTGGGGCAGAAGTCGGTGGCGTCGCCCGTGCCGGTGAAGGTCGACCGCCTCGGGTCGGTCGAGCCGTTCCCCTCGCACCGTGGCGTGCTGCTGCGCAAGACGCTGCGCGCCGGGCAGACACCGACGGTGGAGACGGTCCAGGAGATGCCGTCGATCCAGATGATGACGGGCACGATCGCGCCCGGGAGCCCGGACCTCAGTGGCCACACCTACATGAAGCAGGTCGTCGGCGGCGTGTCCAGGGCTACCACCGGGTCGGACACCTTCCAGCACATCGTCGAGACGCAGATGGGTGATTGGGTGTGGGCCCGCTTCTACGCACGGCACCTGCCCGGCACCCGGGACGCCCTGGAGCTGACGCCGGTCGCGGTGGACCAACCGAGCACGCCGGTGGGCCCGCCGACCCGGATCACGGTGGAGGAGTTCGACGCGCTGCCGGAGATCGCCGACGGCTGGCGGGAGGTGACGGTCCGCCTGGCCGCGCCGTACCTGTCCGACGGGGTGGGCGACATCCAGTGGTGGGCGTGGACCAGCAACGCGGACCCGCAGGCGCCGTGGCAGGTGCTGGGCGCGGACGCCGACCCGGCCATCGACCAGTACAGCGGCGGCGGCGCGGGTATCGGAGGCGCCGCTGCGGCGACCTACGGCGACGACCAGCTGGTGTACGCCGCGTACGACGGGCAACGGGACCAGGCCGCGGACCTGACGCTGATGTTCGCGCAGGAGATGGACGCGGTGCGCGGCCTCGACGTGCAGCCGGCCGTGCAGCCGCTGACCGTCGTCGACGACCAGTGCGCTCGGCCGGCGAGCAAGATCCCAACCGGCATCCGCTACCACCGGCTGTCGTGGACGGCGATCAACTCGGCGGTGGTGGCCGGCTGGGGTCACTACGAGGTGCAGCGCCAGGACGACACGATGGCCGCCGACGAGTGGGAGACGATCGCGAAGGTGGTCGAGCCGTCCGTGGCGGCGGTCGACGACTACGAGGCGCGGGTGGGCGTCGAGTCGCGGTACCGGATCAGGATGGTGCACCGCCTCGGCATCGCCGGGCCGTGGTCGCCTCCGGTGGCGGCGACGATCGCCGCGCCGGGCGTGGAGGGCCGCAATGTCGACACCGGGGTGCTGATCCTGACCAGCAACCACAACCCGGCCGGGAACCTGGCGTACGTCGAGAACTTCGACCGGTCGTCGGTGGAGGAGTTCACGTTCCCCGAGGCGGGGCAGGTCGAGCTGCAGGAGATTTTCGACCGGGACTACCGGACGGCGTTCCGGCCGCTGGAGCGTGGCGGCGTCGAGTTCACCCGGACGGTGCTGGTGAACACGGCGGCGGTGCCGCCGGCCACGATGGACCGTGGCTTCCAGGACCTGCGGGACCTGGCGTGGGACTCGGTGCCGTACGTGTGCGTGCGCGACGAGCTGCACAACCGGTGGCTGTCGACGCTGCTGGTGCCGTCGGCGTCGGTGAAGCGCCGCAAGGCGGGGCAGCTCCAGCTGGCGCAGTTGCAGGTGGTGGAGGTGACGGCGACGCCGGCCCCGCTGGACGGCGGACCGGCCGCGTGCGAGGGCCTGCGGCCGGAGGGCCAGGTGTCGTCGGTGACCGCGAGCACGCCGGTCCCGGCGGCCGGCCTCGCCACCTTCGCGTTCCAGGACCTGTTCAACCGGAACGTGTCGGGCGGCCTGGGGAACGGCTGGACGATCATCGAGGGCGCGGCGGCGGACTTCTCGGTGGCCGCCGAGGCGGCGACGTTCAACCTGGCCGGCGGGGGCGCCCGAACGGCGATCGTCGGCGCGGGCTGGGAGGACGTCGACGTCCGGGCGCGGTTCCGGTTCAGCGCCGTGGCGACGGGCCAGCCGATCAACGCGTATCTGATCGGCCGGGCCAGCCCCACGGGCAACAACCAGTACCGGGCGCGGCTGGCCGCGCAGACCGACGGCAACCTGGGCGTGGCGATCGAGAAGGTCGCCAACGGTGTGCTGGGGAACCCGACGGCGCTGGCGACGGTGAAGAACCGCTTCGGCAACAACCTGGCCTACCAGGCGGGCAACTGGTACTGGGTGCGGTTGCAGGTCCGTGACGGGGCGGTCCGGGTGGCGGTGTGGCCGGACGGCGACGACATGGTGCGGTGGGAGCAGTCGGCGAAGGACACCGCGGTCGCCGGCGTCGGCCAGGTCGGCGTGCGGGGCGTGGTGACGGCCGGGAACACGAACGCGGCCCCGACGGTGAGTGTCGCCGACCTGCAGGTGTTCCAGGCGGGGTCGAACGACCTGGACCTGCGGGTGGAGCTGCGGCCGACCGGCGACCAGTGGTCGGCGCAGCTGTCGCGCACCAACGACAACGGCGCGCTCGGCTGGAAGCTGACCGCCGACCCGGTGCAGACCTGCCTCAACCTGTGGGGCGGGGCCGGGTTCACCGGCTGCGACGCCACGCGGAAGCTGGTGGTGACCCGGCAGCGGCGGTGGCTGCGGGTGACGTACCGCAACGACGAGGCCGGCTGGGCGACGGCGCAGCTCTGGTTCTCGGGCGACGGGGTGGAGTGGACGCCGCCGAGCACCGTGACGGCCAACCCGGAGCCGCCGACGCTCGACCCGGGGCGGCTGGCGGTGGTGCTGACCGGCGACGTGACGGTGGCCCGGGTCGAGGTGCGCCAGGGCGTCAACGGGCCGCTGCTCGCCAGCCCCGCCTTCGAGGTGCAGCCGGCCGGCACGACGGAGTTCGCTGACGCGCAGGGCAACGTGTGGGAGGTGGACGGCCGTGGCATCTGCGCCCCCGCCTGACCTGCTGGACCTGCCCGGGTACCGCGGGCAGCGGTCGGCGTCGTTCCGGTTCGACCTGATCGACGGGCGGACTGGGGTGCGCCGGGGTGAGCTCACGCCGCTGCGGGACACATCGCCGAGCCTGAGCCACGACAGCACGTCGACGATCCCGCGCCGGCTGTCCGGGATCACCCTCGGCGTGGAGGACGCGAAGCGGGTCAACCAGCTGTCCGACCGGATCGCGCCCCGGATGGTGCTGGGCGACGGCAGCACGTACGAGCTGGGCCGCTACCTGGTGTCGGACTCCTCGGACCTGGTGACCAGCGCCGGGTCGACGGCGCCGCTGACGCTGCTGGACGAGATGTTCGTGGTCGACCAGGAGCTGGACGCCGGCTTCGACGCGGGCGGCCAGCTCGTCGACCAGGTGGCGCAGCGGCTGGTGGAGGGCCTGCCGATCGGGCAGCTGGTGGTCGACGCGACGGAGTTCACGTCGGTGGCCGCCTGGTCGCCGGGCACGTCGCGGGCGAACGCGCTGCGGGACCTGGCCACGTCGGGCGGGTACCTCATGCCGTGGTTCAACCATCGGGGCTGGCTGCGGATGCGGCGGGCGTTCGACCCGGCCGACCAGGCGGTGACGATCGACCTGGACGCCTCCCGCCGGGTGCTGCGGGGGTCGATCTCTCGGGGGACGGACCTGCTGACCGCGCCGAACCGCTTCGTCGCGGTGTCGAACGATCCGGGCTCGGACGCGGAGCCGGTCGTCGGGGTGTACGACGTGCCGGCGTCGGCGCCGCACTCGATCGCGCAGCGCGGGTTCGTGCTGCCGAAGACGTTCGACGTGCAGGTCCGCTCGCGGGCGCAGGCGATGGTGTACGCGCGGACGCTGGGGCTCCAGCAGACGGTGTACGAGGTGGTGGAGCTGAGCACGCCAGTGGACCCGCGGCACGACGCGTACGAGGTGGTGCGCTGGGACGGGGTGCGGTGGTTGGAGGTCAGCTGGACGATGCCGCTGGTTGCGGGCGGGGAGATGCGGCACACGCTGCGGCGGGCGTACCCGGAGACGGAAGGCGGGGAGGCGTGAGCGACGGCGGAAGGGTGCCGGGCCTGGCGGTGCCGGTGAAGGCGCTCGCCGAGGCGGTGCTGGACAAGGCGATCCGGCTGGGCCTGACGTGGCGGCTGCGGCCGGCGACGGTGACGAGCGTCGCCGGCGACGGCACGATCCGGGCGCTGCACGACGGCGACACCCAGGCGATCCGGGTGACGTCGATGATCGGCGCGGTGCCGGTGCGCGCCCGGGTGATGGTGCTCAAGACGCCGCCGGCCGGGAACCACATCGTCGGCCTGGTCGGCTCGCCCGGTGCCGGCGCTCCGACCGGGCCGTTGCAGACGTTCGCGGCGAACGGCACGTTCGTGGTGCCGGCCGGCGCGCGGTGGATCCGGGCGTACGGGGTCGGCGGCGGTGGCGGTGGCGGCGGGGTGACCGGGGCGTCCGGCGGCAACGGGTCGGGCGGCGGCGGTGGCGCCGGAGGGTACTGCGAGAGCTTGTGGGCGGCGGCCGAGCTGCCGGCCCAGGTGGACGTGACGGTCGGCGCGGCCGGCACCGCGGGCGCAGCGGGCGCGCAGGGCGGCGGTGGCGGGCTGACGAGCTTCGGCGGGCTGTGGACGGCCGGTGGAGGCAACGGCGGCGGCGGCGTGACGGCGAACGCGACGGACACCAGCGGCGGCCGGGGTTACGGCGGCACGGCGGCCGGCGGGAACGTGCGGAACTCGATCGGCGCGGGCGGCGGCCCGGGCCGGACCCTGGACAACCGGCACACCTTCGCGGCGTTCGGCGGGGACTCGCCGCTGGGGGCTGGCGGACCCGCCCCGGTGTCGACCAGCGGGAACGGCAACGACGCTGGCGGTCCGGGCGGCGGCGGTGGCGGCGCGATCGCGGGCGCGACGTCCCGGGCGGGCGGCAAGGGCGGCGGCGGGCTGTGCGTCGTGGAGGTCGTCTTCTGACCGCCTGACCTGGCCTTGGAAACAGCGCAGCCCCGGACCGCGAAATCCGGGGCTGTGCTGCGTTCACGTGGAGACATCAGCATAGCGGCCCGGGTCGACGGCGAGCAAAGTGCCGCGCCCCCGTACATACAACATTGACGCCGGGGGCCGATTCATATACAATGTCTTTGTACGTCTCGCCGTCTCTACGAGGAGGAATGGATGGGCAAGGCATTGGTCGTGGCCTGGGGCCACGAGTACGTGGACGAGGTGGTGGACACCCTCGGCGACGTCGAAGTGGACGTCGTTGTCGGGAAGCCGACTGTCGCGCAGTGGCGCGGTGCGCCGCTCGTGCTGGTCGACGCCCGCGTGCAGACCCTGGCGGCCGGGATGCCGGCGCACCCGCGCATGGTGGTCGTCGCCCCGGAGAAGCTGGACGGCGACCGGCTGGCCGCCGCGTACCGCGGCTGGGCGACCGACTACCCGGACGCCCCGGTGTACCACCTGCCGCACGGCGCGGAAGCCGTCCGCCAGCTGGTCGCCGAGGCGGCCAACGGGCAGGCGGCCGAGGTGCGCGTCGGCGTGGTCGGCGGCCACGGCGGCGCCGGAGCGACGACCCTCGCGGTGGCGCTGGGGCTCGTCGCGGTCGACGGCGGGCGGCGTGTGCTGCTCGTCGACGCGACCGGGCGCGGCGGCGTGGACGACCGGCTCGGCACCCCGGCCGAGGGCCTGCGGGTGGTCGACGAGCCGTTCAAGCCGCTGCGGGCGGTCGACCGGTACGCGGCCGACGTGAAGGTGGTCGACCTGGACCGGGCGCTGGACGCCGGGCAGGTCGAGGTGGCCCGCCAGTGCGACCTGGTGCTGCTGGTCGCCAACGTGCAGCGCAACGCGACGGCGACCCGGTGGGTCGCCGCCAAGCTGTCCGAGCAGGGCGTGCGGTGGGCGCTGGTGCCGACGTGGATGCACGACAAGCCGGCGCAGGAGCTGGCCGGCGAGTTCCGCGTGCGGTTCCTGGACGAGGTGCCGCTGGAGCCGCCGTCGGTGTTCTCCGACGGGCGGGTGCACCTGCTCGACCGGTGCCCGCTGCTCGACCTGGCGCGGGACCTGCTGCGCGCCGCGCCGTACGCCGCCGCCCGGGTGGCGGCCTGACCGTCCCCGGCGGGTGCCGTACATTGACCTTGTACGGAACCCGGCCGTGGGAGGAGAGGAACGTTGAAGGTGAACCAGGTGAAGCTCAAGGCGGTTACGCGGCGCATCGCGGCCGACCTGATGAAGCCGGGCCCGGTGGAGCTGCCGGCGATGGTCGGGCTCAAGGAGCTGGTCCGCATGTTCGGCGTGAAGGACAACACGCCGTACCAGTGGCGGTCCAAGGGTCAGCTGCCCAAGGAGGACGGCGAGGTCAGCAACAACCCGCAGTGGAAGCTCATGACGATCTACGGCTGGGCGGAGGCCACCGGCCGGAAGATCGTGTGGGACCCGTGGGACGTCCTCGACGAGGACGCGGACGAGGCGGCCTAGGTATGAGCACGTGCGATGCCATTGCAGCCGTACAGATCGGGTGTAGGGTGCCGGAAAACGTCTCGACCCCGCCAGGCGGTCATCTGGCGGGGCCGAAATGGACGTACCCGGAACGGAGAACGGGTCGCACGCGCATCGTACGCCAGTTCGGGCGACGGTGCGCTGGCGGCTTTGCACAGAGAGGCCGCCTGCATGGTGGACCGGTGGACGGTCGAGCGTGCGGTCAGGAGCGAGGAGTGCGACCTGGAGCCCCCTGGCCGGCACCTCGTCCTGACGTTGCTCACGTGGTCCGAGCCGACCACGGCGATGATTCCGGAGCGGTTCACGCCGAGCCTGACCGACCTGGAGCATGCGACCGGCATGGCCCGGTCGACGGTCGCGGCGTGGCTCAACCGGCTGGAGAAGAAGTGGGTGTGGCGCGACCGGCCGAGCGTGGCCGACGCGCGGCGCAAGAAGGCGAAGACGGTCTACCGCATGGGAGTGCCGCCGGAGCTCTTGCGGGTGCTCACCGAGAGGGGCCTAGTTGGTCCGCGTGCCGGACCAGCCGCGCCCGAATCGCCCGGGTCTGGTAGTCCGGTGGACGGACCAGGGAAGGGCGCTTCTAGTCCGGGTCGCGGACTAGAACTAGTCCGTCAGGCGGACCGAGTTAGTCCGCCACGCGGACGGAAGACATACAGGGAACAAGAACCGGTTGGGGTCCGCGCCGCGAGCGGTGTCGACCACCGGTACGCCGAGGGGCCGAATGGCTCCTGTGCCCATCCCGGGTGTAGGAAGTCGGCTCCGCTGCACGGGCCCGCGCTGCGGGCCGTGCCCGAGGAGGGAAGGAGAGTGATGGGGGAGTGAGGGTGTACCTCGCGTCGGTCGACGTCGCGCAGTGCGCGGCGTGCAGCGGCGTGCTCGTGGCCGCCGGAGACGACTGGCGGCACCGCGAGGGCACGGGTTGCACCGAGCTGGCCACGCCGGTGATCTGCTGGCACCCGGAGTGCGGCCTGCCGGCCGCTGTCGGGAGTGAGGCTTGCGCGGGCTGCGCGGGTGCTTTTTCGTCGGTCGAGGGTGTCAGGTCGCAGTGCCTGACCGCGACCGTATAGAGTCTATGTAGGACCGTTCGTTCACGTGGAAAGGGACGAAGGATGAGTTCACGGTTCATGCCGGCTAGCCGGAAGAAGGCGAAGGGCCGGGTCGCCCTCGCAGGGCCCAGTGGCGCAGGCAAGACGCTGACCGGGTTGAAGCTGCTGTACACGCTGACCGGCTCGGTGACCGTCGCCGATGGCGTCGAGCGGATCGCGTTCGTCGACACCGAGCGGGACTCGGCGGACAAGTACGCGGTCAACCCGGAGCTGCCGGGCGTCGGCGACATGACGCCCGAGGAGGCCGGTGGCTACGGCTTCTCGAAGATCAGCCCGGTGCGGTACGACCCGCGGCAGCTCGTGGAGCTGATCGACGAGGCGGCGGTGGCGGGCTTCACGGGCTTCATGCTCGACTCGGCGTCGCACTACTGGTTCGGGCCGGGCGGCATCCTGGAGCTGGTCGACCTGTTCGCCCGCAACCACGGCGGCCGGTCGATGGACGGCTGGAAGGACGTGCGCCCGATCGAGCGGGCGTACATCGAGGCGCTGATGAGCTTCCCCGGGCATGTCGTGGTGTGCCTCCGGTCGAAGCAGAAGTACGAGATCACTGAGGGCAGCGACGGCCGCAAGCAGGTGTCCAAGCTGGGCATGCAGCCCGACCAGCGCGATGGGCTGGAGTACGAGTTCGACCTGGTGGGCGACCTCGACCAGGGGCACTACCTGCGGGTGACGAAGAGCCGGTGCGACGCGCTGGCCGACGAGGTGATCCACAAGCCGGGCGCGGAGCTGGGCCACCAGCTGCTCGACTGGCTGGACAACGGCGAGCCGCCGAAGGACGTCGACTGGCCGAAGGCCCTCGCGGCGTGCGCGTCGCGGGAGGACCTGTCGGTGCTGTGGCAGCGGGTGCAGCGGCTCGGCAAGACGCAGCAGCTGCGGGAAGCCTTCAACGCGCGGGGCGCGGAGATCGCTGCCGCGCGCCGGGCGGCCGAGGCCCCGGGCACGCAGCTCGACAACGCGCTGGCCGAGGCGGCTGCCGCCCCGGCGGTCAACGGCCGGCAGCCGGAGACGGCGGGAGCGGGCCGGTGAGCGTGCAGCAGGCCGCCACGCGGGCGGCGGTACTCAAGGCCCTGATGGACGAGGTGCGCAAGGTCTACGACCTGGCGCGGGCCGAGGCCGACGGCCAGCTGGTCGAGCTGAACGGCGAGCTGGGCGTGACCACGGTGCAGGTGAAGCTGCCGGGCTACGACAGCGCGGTGGCGCAGGTGACGCTCTCCGAGCCGAAGAGGGGCTTCGTGGTCGACGAGGCCGGGTTCCTGGCCTGGTGCAAGCAGGAGCACCCGTCGGAGGTCCAGGCGACCGTCCCGGCGCCAGTCGAGTCGGTGCGGCCCGCCTGGCGCAAGGCGCTGCTCGGCCGGATGAAGGTCGAGCCCGACGGCACGGTGGTCGACGGCGAGACGGGCCGGGTCCTCGACTTCGTGGAGGTCGCGGAGCCGCCGCCGCCGTCGACGACGCTGACCTTCAAGAAGGGCGGCCGGGAGGAGGTGGCGCGGGCCTACCGGGACGGTCGGCTGGCGCTGCCGGAGCTGCTGGCGCTGCCGGCGGCCGAGCAGGAGTGAGCGGGTGCGGGGCCGGGCGGGGGGCGACCTTCGCCCGGCCCCGCTCCACATCGGAGCCGGGAGGTGAGCGGTGGCGATCGACGCGAGGCTGGTCCGTGACGGCCTGGTCGACGTGGAGGCGTTCGCTGCCGCCGCCGAGGCCGGCCCGGTCGGGGTGTGCGACGGCTGCGCCGGGTTGCTCGACGGCTCGGCGACCGAGGGCGGCGGCCTGGTGTGGCTGACGACCAGGTGCCGGGGCTGCGGGCGGGAGCGGACCGCGCCGGGCGGCCGGGCGCTGCCGCGCCCCGCGGGCCAGCGGCCGGGCCCGCCGGCGTGGCTGCTGGAGGCGGCGGCCGAGCTGGACGCCCGGCGGCTGGGGGAGCGGCCCGACCGCTCACAGCCCGTCTAAGCCGGGCCCGGGGCACCGCCTCACTCCACTACCCGGCCGGGGCCGTTCGGCGGTCTCCCTGGACGGGGGACGACCGCCATTTGTGTGGCGCGCTCCACGGCCCGAGGCGTACATAAAACCTGTACGGAGAGAGTGTCGTCTGCCTACAATGAAGTTGTACGTTCCGCCCTGCACCGTGCCCGTGAGGAGAGAGCCGAGATGCTGAGCTACGAGGAGATCCTGGAGCGCGCCCTGCTGGTTGCCGCCGAGGAGCTGCTGCTGGAGGACGCCGCCGAGACGATCGGCGAGGAGCCGCTGCGCGACGAGCGCGACGGCGAGCCGGTCGAGGTGCGCGAGGCCCAGACGCTGGCCGACGCGGGCTTCATGACCTCCGAGAACGGCATCGTGCTGCGGCTGACGGACGGCCGCGAGTACACGCTGACCCTCAACCGCTACCGCTGACCGAGCCGGGGGGGGGGCCCCCGGCCCCCCCCCCCCCCCCCAACAAACCCCCCCCCCCCCCCCCGGGGGGGCCGCCCCCCCCCCGCCCCCCCACCCCCCCCCCGGGGTTAACACCCAACAAAAACCCCATA